>NZ_JBDKXK010000120.1:0-2400 GCF_039710735.1 Cupriavidus sp. DL-D2
ATGCTTGAGCCAGGATGGATCGGGCTGCCCGTTGTCGCCAGTCCCATTCCACAGCAACACGGCATCGTCCGTTTGCTGAAAACCGTGTTCGACGATATCGGGAAGGAGACGCTGGATGGCGGCGTTGTCGCCGGTGAGGAGGAGCCAGGGGTGGCGGTAGCGCCAGCGGAAGCCATCTTTCAGGGCTTCGGTCAGTGTCTTCCGCCATGCCCGGTTTGCGATATCGGATTGTTTGGCCTGTCCGACACGGGCCGACGCCTCTCGCGAGTACCTTCCCGTATCGTTTCCACGGGAATTCTGCGCTATCCAACGCCATAAGCTGGACAGTGGGGCACGCAATGCAAGCAACACAACACCTGCGAGCGTGACTACCAGAACGCGTACCTCGGTGGAAGGATGAAACGATTCACCCCGGAACCATGCCACAACTGCCGCAGCCAGCGTCGCCGTACCGACGGTGATCCAATAACCTGAAAGCTTCATGCTTGATGCTCGACTTCTTGAGGAGTCGGTAACGTTTGAACGACAGCGATGTGCAACCTCTGCTGCCGCGTCACCACGAGTTGAGGAGTACCGGTCTGCGCTGCGCGCTCGATCGCCAGCGCAGCAGCCAGCCATGCCGTGGCGCAGCCGGCATTGCCCAAAGACAGGTCGATGTCGTGGACACCTGACAAGCCTTCAGCCTGGGATGAAGCGAGTTCCAGATCCGACGATGCCTTGAGCACTTCGGGCTTTTCGGAGGAAGTCAGTCCTGCTTGCCAGATGTCTGTGACCTGTTTCGCTTCCGCATTGCCCCATTGCAGCGCCGTCGACATTGCAGCGCGCAACGCACCTTCCTTCGCTTCTATCGGACGATGCCACAGCGCGCGAATCGGCACCGCTTTGCGCTGAGCTAGCGGCGCCCATCCCAGCAGCACCGCAACCGCCGCTTCCGCGCTGTCTGCCTGTGGATTTACATGCAATTGAACGGAAACGAACAACGCAAACTTCTCTAACGCCGGCCCTCCATGGGTGTCCAGCCACGCGTCCGTTTCCATCAGGTCTTGCTGTGGCGAGAGCAGAGCGGCTTGTACTGGCCGATAGCCGAAGCTGTTCCAGCAAACCTGCCATCTCTCCAGCAAGTCGCTTGAGTATGCGTATTCCGGTAGTTGCAGATAGACTTCCAGTGGAATACTTCCCGCGAGTGAGTGAATCGTGCTGTCGAGCCGATCCAGCAGATCCACGAATGCAGCTTCAAAGCGCGCGATGTGATGGAGGCCTTCCAAACTTGGCAGCGTGGTACATCGAACCGCCTCGCCGTCCCCTTTGGGCTTCTGTGACTGCAGTAGTGTGCTGCCTTCCGCAATGCGCGCGGACGCCGCGTGGCCGCCGAATGCACAGAGATATGCAACGTCGATTACCGCGAGCGGCTCCTGAGCGAAACGGAGCGCCTCAGCGTGATCCTCTTTCCATTGCGCCTCCTCGGCTTCCAGCCGCTCGGTCTCCTGCTCGAAATACATCAGGCGGAGACCGAATAGGCCCATCCCCGCAAGCGCCGGAAATGCCGCGACTCTTACCCAGAACCACGGCGTACCGTTGGGCACGTCTGCCGGCCAGGTCCACAACGCGTGCGCGGAGCCGATAGCAATCACGGCTACGAATATCGCTATCCAGACATACCTATTGGGTGGCTTGGGAAGAGGCGTTTTCGGCTGTGAGGGTAGTGTTACAGGCATGGCAGCAACCTTCAGCACGAACTCGAAATGACCTGACAACCACAGGTGACGCGATACAGATGCCGCGCAAGCGGTACGCCTTCGTCCTTCATGGACACGTCACCCTCGATGATGATGTTCGGATTGACCCGCGGATGCTTCTTGCAAGTGACCCGATCACCTTGCCGAGCAACCTTGCGGCCGTCGTAACTCATGGTTTCTGATGCACTGATGACACTGCCATCGCCGGTAGTCTTGTCGCCAAGGCGGATGAAATCCATTTTGATTTTTTCCTGTGGATCGATTACTTGCCAAGTATCCGTTGTTCGTTTTTACGCGCCTGCTGCTCTTTGCCCATCATGTACTCGTACATGCCGGGAACTGAGTTGGCAGTTTCAAAACAGCGGCGCGGGACCGGCCAGACATCGGGATCAGTCGGCTCGATCTGACAGGTCGCTTCGACCTCTGGTGGGAATCTGGGTGTACGGCAGGTGTGCAAAACAAGCCAGCGTGTAGCTGTGTAGAGCAGGACGAACGGGTAAGCCAGAATTTTGCCGATCAGCGGAAGTCCTCCTACATAGTAGAGGTGCATGATCATGTGGCAGTTGTACAGCGATGGCGTTACTGAAAGCTCAATGTAGCGATCGAGCGGATGCGGACCGGCGGGCCTGTCAGGAATTTTGTGTGTAGGGCATAACATGTCGTT
>NZ_JBDKXK010000121.1:0-3036 GCF_039710735.1 Cupriavidus sp. DL-D2
ACAAGCGCGCACGACCCCGAAAGCTCAGGCTGTGCTCAATCCAGATCGAGCCATTGTGCGCATTCCACTGATCGCGGGCACCCATTCCAGACGATGGCGGGCAGCAGTCCACGCTGATCGCGGGCAGCGTTCCACGCGATGGCGGGCAGCCGCGTGCGGCCCGGAGTGACGGCGGCGATGGTAGTGCAGGTGCCCGCGATCAGCGTGGAACGCGGGGCGTTTCGGTTATCCACGCGGCGCGCAGCGCCGGGTGGGTAACCGGTGCGCCGAGGGCGATGAGAGCGTTTAGATGAGGTGCTCGGCAGCCTTGTCCACGGCGGCGGTCGGCGCTTGCGACGAACCGACCGCCGCGGTGGGCAAGGCGGTGCAGGCAGCGCCACGGTGGGCATGGCACGGCCTGCTGCGCGCAGCGCAGGTGTCAGCCGCCGTGGCTGATGTGCTCGGCCGTGGCGGCGTCGGCCTCGGCGGTGCTGGCGGCGCGGCTGCGTCGCATGGAATCGCCCTTCAGCGCGATCTTGTGCGCACCGTGCACCACCCGGTCCAAGATGGCGTCGGCTAGCGTGGGCTCGCCCAGCCAAGCGTGCCAGGCCGCTGGCGGCAACTGGCTGGTGATGATGGTCGCCCGGCTGCCCACGCGGTCGTCCAGCAGCTCCAGCAGGTCGCCGCGCTCATGGGCGGCAATGGGCGTGAGCGCGAAGTCGTCCAGCACCAGCAGTTGCACGCGCGCCAACTGGCCGAGCCGGCGCTTGAAGCTGCCGTCGCCATGGGCCACGTGCAGTTCCTGCAGCAGCCGCGCGGTGCGCGTGTACAGCACGGTGTGGCCGGCGCGCGCAGCCTGGCGCGCCAGTGCGCAGGCCAGCCACGTCTTGCCGCAACCGGTGGCCCCGGTCAGCAATACGCTGCGCCCATCGCATACCCACTGGGCCGTGGCCAGCTCGGCCATCAGCGCACGGTTCAGCCCACGCGAGGCGCGCCAGTCGATGTCCTGCATGCAGGCGCCCGAGACCTTCAGCTGCGCGGCCTTGAGCAGCCGGGCCAGCCGCTTGTTGTCGCGCCAGTCGACCTCGCGCTGCACCAGCAGTGCCAGCCGGGCGTGGAAGTCCAGGTCGGCCGCCGCGTGCGTGGTGGCCGGGTCCTGCAGTGCGGCTACCAGGCCGTCCAGGCGCAGGCCGCGCAGTTGATCCAGGGTGTGTTGGGCGAGCATGGTGTGTTCTCCTTCTGTCGGCATGGAGGTCAGTGGTAGTAGCCCGCGCCGCGCACGTTCTCGTGCACGGGCATGGCCGGCAGGTCCGGTTGGGACGGCGTGCCATGACGGTCCAGGCCCGAGGCCAGGATGGAGCTGATGCTCTTGTAGTGCGGCGCACGGATGGATAGCGCCCGGGCGCAGGCCGCCTCCAGCCGCTCGGCCCCGTACTGGCGCCCCAGGCGCATCAGGCCCAGGCAGGCGCGGTAGCCCTGCTCGGGATGCGGGCGGTGCTCCAGCTGCCAGCGCACCACGGCCGCACAAGCCTCTCCGATGCTCTGGCCCCAGCCGAGCAACTTGGCTGGGCTCCACTGGGCGTGCGCACGGTGCGATGCAGGCATGTGCTCGGCCGTGGTGCTGTGGCCCCCACGCCGGGGATTGAGCACGTGGGCGGCAACCCGCTGGGTCTTGTGCAAAACCTCCAGCGTCTGCTCCGTGATGCGCAGCTCCACCTGCTGGCCGACCAGGCGGTGCGGCACGCTGTAGTAGTGGCCCTCGTACTCCACGTGGTAGTCGATGTTCACGCGCGCCAGCTTGAAGCGGGCCACCTGCATGGGCGAGGCTGGCAGCGGCGACAGCGCCGCGCGCTCCATCTGCTCGAAGGCGCTGCGCCGGCTGCCGGGCAGCTTCTTGGAGGGGCGCTCGTTCAGTTGCGTGAGCAGCGGCGCGATGGCGCGGTTCAGTTCGGCCAGGTTGATGAAGCGCCGACCGCGCAGCCGCGCCAGGATCCAGCGTTCCACGACCTGCACGCCGACCTCCACCTTGGCTTTGTCCTTGGGGTGCGCCGGGCGCGCCGGCAGGATGGCCACGCCGTAGTGCTCGCCCAACTCTGCCAGCAGCCGGTGGGCCGTGGGCTCGTAGCGGTCGGGCCTGGCCATCAGGGCGCGCGGCTGGTCGGGCACCAGCAGGCGCGGCACGCCGCCGATGAACTGCAAGGCCGCGATGATCGAGCGCACCCAGTCCTCGGCCTGCTGTGTGCGCGTGGCGCAGGCGTAGGTCAGGTTGGAGGCGCCCAGCACGGCCACGAAGATCTGCGCGCGGGTGATCTCGCCACTGAACATGTCCACCAGCTCCACCGTCTGGCCGGCATAGTCCACGAACAGCCGCTCGCCGGCTTTGTGCACCTGGCGCATGGAGCGCTTCAGGCTGCGGGCGAAGGCGGCGTACTTCTCGCAGAAGGCGCTGTACTTGTACGCCCGCCCATCGTGGGCGAGCTGGTACTCCTCCCACAGCAGTTGCAGCGTCACGCCGGGGCGCTTGAGCTGCTGGTGCAGCTCGGACCAATCGGGCTCCAGGTGGCGGGCGCTGCGGGCCACCGGCGCCGGGTGCAGCCGGGCCTGCAGGGCGTCGTCGTCCAGTTCGCGGGCTTGCGACCAATCCAGGCCGGCGGCCCGTGCTCGGCTGGCGATGTCGCTCACGCAGGTCTTGCCCACGCCGGCGGCGCGGGCCGCCTCGCGCTGGCTCAGGTTGGCCTCGTGCAGCAGTTGGAGAACTCTTCTGATCTTGCTCATGGGTACCTTCGGTGTGGGCATCGCCTCGCTCTCGCTTCGTTCAACACAAAGCGCGCGAGGCTATGCCCGGTTGCGATAGGTCACCCCCGGTCGCGGCGGCTGCCCGCCCTCAGAATGGAATCGTGCCCGCGATCAAATGGAACGCTGCCCGTGATCGTCTGGACTGCTGCCCGCGATCACGTGGAACGCTGCCCGCCATCAGCGTGGAACAGTGCCCGCGATGGCGTGGAATACGCACCATTGCGCACCGCGCGGCGCAGGGCAAACAGGGTGGCCACCTCC
>NZ_JBDKXK010000122.1:0-427 GCF_039710735.1 Cupriavidus sp. DL-D2
GTACGCCTACCTGACCCAGCAGGGCCACTACGTGGTGCGCCTCGATCTCGATTTCGATGAATGGAGCAAGGGCCACGAGAGCGTTCCGCTGCGCCTCGCAAAACCATTTGCCGGTGCCAAGCAGACGGGTTTCCACTTCCCCCTGCTCGACGGCACCGAAGTCGCCATCGCCTTCCGCGACGGCGATCCCAACAAGCCCTACATCGCCCACGCGCAACACCACAGCCAGCACGAAGATCTGATCACCGGCCGCGACGGCTGGATGTCGCGCAACGTCATTCGAACGCAATCGAACAACAAGTTGCGGTTCGAGGATTGGGAGGGACGCGAAGGCATCAAGCTGTCCACGGAACATAGCGGAAAAACCCAGCTGAACATGGGCTACCTGGTGGATGACCGGGTGAAGCAGCGTGGGGAAGGGTTCGAG
>NZ_JBDKXK010000123.1:0-2413 GCF_039710735.1 Cupriavidus sp. DL-D2
ACCCAGCTGAACATGGGCTACCTGGTGGATGACCGGGTGAAGCAGCGTGGGGAAGGGTTCGAGCTGCGGACGTCGGGGTGGGGGGCGGTGCGTGGGGGGAAGGGGTTGTTTATTACGGCGGACGATCAGCCCAAGGCGGACGGCCCACAACTGGCGATGGACGCGGCACGAAGACTGCTTGCAGACGCGCTTGCGCAGATGCAACACCTGAACGAGTGTGCCGCCGCCGCAAAGGTACAACTCGCGGACATCGAACGGCAACGCGACTTGATGGAGGCACGGTTGCTGGGACTGCAGCAGGCAGTAATCCTGGCAAGCGCTCCAGCAGGCATTGCACTCGCTACGGCCGAGAGCATTCAACTTGCAGCCAACAGCAATGTCATCGCCTCGGCGCGCGCCAACCTCGATCTGGGTGCGGGGAACAACGTCACGATCGCGGCCGGACAGGGCGCGTCGATCTTTGCGCAGGAAAAGGGTATCAAGCTCGTTGCGGCAAAGGCTGATTTCTCTGCTGCTGCCCACTCCGGCCAGATGCAACTCGCATCGTCCAAGGACATGAACCTGTCCAGCGTGAACGGCAAGCTTATGGCGGTCTCGGCAGGCGCCCTGACCCTGTCCAGTCAGGGTGCTTACATCAAGCTCGATGGCGGCAACATCGAACTGGGGTGTCCGGGAAGCATCACCCTGAAGACGACAAACTTCACATGGCAGGGACCAGCAAGCCTGAATCCGGAAGTGCCGGAACTGCCCGCTGGCGCCTGCCTGCCGTGCCTGCTCAACGCTTACCTCGGCGTCGAAGCAACGACGGAGAAGGCTTGATCATGCATACAGCGAATCAACAACCGGTGATGCAGCAAGTTGAGACATCCTCGGAGACCGGAGTGGCGGCCTTTACATCGCGCGTGTATGCGACGCGTGAAAGGATCAACCAGACAGAGGAACAGAGAGCTGTCTCCTTGTTCGCACTGGTCGACACACGGAGCGTGCCGGAACTGCGCTCAGCCCTGAATCGCCTTGAAACCATACCGTTCGTCGCACTCTGGGACGGCACCGATCTGGCTACGCACGAGAATGTTTCCCCGCTTCTTATCGAACTAGGTCTGGATGCGGAGGATGGGGACACCGCGCAGGCATTGCTTAAGCGCCTGTGGGAATTCTCGGTGCATGGATTTTCGGTGACGTGGATCTGGAGCTTCCACGAACTGACGACCGTAGCGATGCATCTGCAGAGCTATTGCGAGTACACGTTGCCCGACAGAAGTACGTTCTACGTGCACTACAGCGACAACCGGATACTGGAACGCCTGCGCAAGGTGTGGACGACTGATGAGTGGAGCAGGTTCGCAAGCGTTGCCCACGAGATCTGGTATCGGCAGCGTAGCGGGGAGTCGGTCTCATGGGGTTCAGATGCGGACGCATCCCATGCGATAACCGCCGAGCCATTGGTGATGACCGATGACCAGCATTTGGCATTGCTCGAAATGGGCTACGCGGACAAGGCAGCAATGGAAATCAGGGGAGTCTTCGGCTCCCGACTCGCTACGTTCTCTCCGGATCAGCTTTACTGTGCCGTCGCGAATCAGATCGAGCGGGCCACGGCGCACGGGATCAAGGAGGAGCCCGCCGTGCTGCGTTATGCGTCATTTGGGCTTCTCTTCTCGCCGGATTTCGATGAGCACCCGCAGATTCGAAAGCTCTTGCAATCGGCGAGATATGGCGATGTTCCTCTCGTACAGGCGTTATCCGAAATCAGGGTGATCGCGCGGTCAGCCGCAACGGCAAAGGGGGCAGGCCGATGAAGAGGCGGATTCTTGGACTACTTCTTTTGGGCGTGATGCTGACGACGGGATGCGATGCGCTTTCGTCCGAACCGACCTACGGCGGACTGAGCATCGCCGGGTTCAATTACACGCCTTACAACCTCGATCGGTTCGTCATCACGGACAAATATGGACATCGCGCGGGTGGGGGCGGCGATCTGATGCCGGGGTCTGGCGAAGGCTCGCTCAGTTGTTGCTATCAGTTGAAGGGTACCGAGTTCACGGTGAAGTGGGAGGTCTACGACGCAGACGAAGCGATTCGCTCGTTGCGTGCGCGCGAACCCATCAAGTCGCTTCATAAATCAGCTCAAATTCATGTGCCGCCCACCAAAGTCAAGAGCGCCCGCGGCTTGGTAGTGCTCGGCTTGCACTTCTACCCCGACGATCACGTGGAGTTCGAGTTCAGAACAGATCTTGGCGGCAAGCGCCTCCACTACGTGGAGATATGGAGTTGGCTGCGGAAAACCCATCGAAAGCTTCTGAATCCGCACAACGAACACGAGACCAGCGTCGTGTTTCGTCGAACAGCCCGGCTCGCCGCGAACGGGTGGCTCAAGTATCGATTCACCGATACGAAGGATCTCCAGCAGTAC
>NZ_JBDKXK010000124.1:0-2445 GCF_039710735.1 Cupriavidus sp. DL-D2
ACAGATCGTGCTCGATACCGTGCAGCGCGGATCGGGGACGGCTTGTTCCACGTACCAGAGCATCGGCGCGTCCAGCGCCTTCACTTGGTCGTCGCTCAGGGAGAGCTAACGCCTGAGCAAACGCATATTACGCATCATTCATTCTTCCGTCTGTAGGCAGCGGCTGATTCAGCGTCCTAATTACTGGAACACCAAATTTCCCCTAACAAATGGATGATCATTACAACATCAAAAAAATTATTTCCCACGACTCACGCGATATTTTCGCCGCTTATCGCAATACATGTTGTCAATCCTTTAACCAGTCACGAGCTGACGGTCGCACCGCTCCAAATTGATACGCCCCTCTCTCCTCCACATATTTATTCACCACGTCCTGAGAAATATTTACACTCACATATATACCAGAACCACGGATTATTTCTACGGATATTTCCCTCCCAATCATTGTCAATGGCTTCGCGTTTATTAATATTCCAGAAACTCTAGCTCTAGAAAAAATCAACGACATGCCTCCTACTAGTGATGGAACGCTAGCCAAAATTGGATACATCACATCCCCATTCACCAATCTAATCCTTAATAGATGATTGATGTCTTCTGGGTGATGATTATCCAACAAAAATAAACCATCCTCTCGATCTGCCAACCACCCAACCAAGGTGATTTCGCTTCCCACCATTGCATCGGTCAAATTCAACATCGCAACATCTTCCATATCATTTCCCTAGCACAATGGCATTAACTCCGCGGGCCATAGCCGAATCAAGCGCACTGGCTAACACGCCGCGGGGACCGGTAAAAGGATCCCGTGTCATGTAGTAATTTACTCCGTCGACAGTCACCTTGCTATCAACAATAATAAAATGCCCTCCGACGTTGACAATTACTTCTTTCCCCTGTGAAAGCGACTGATTCAATTGCCCCGGAAGAAATACGGTCTCCACGGAGTTTCGAACACCTCCCTTCGAAATAACCGCCGATAGTTCATTCGCATCAACTCCGGTAGTTCGAATTCCGTTAGTAAACTTACCTATTGCCTCCTCCAAAGTAATCGAAACACCAG
This sequence comes from Cupriavidus sp. DL-D2, assembly GCF_039710735.1. NCBI lineage: Bacteria > Pseudomonadati > Pseudomonadota > Betaproteobacteria > Burkholderiales > Burkholderiaceae > Cupriavidus > Cupriavidus sp. DL-D2. The sequence continues at coordinate 1,067 of NZ_JBDKXK010000124.1, forward strand.
TATTGTCTCGTATGACCATAGCCGCGCATGCCGGGCCACAAACCGGGGCATTTCCTTGCGATATATAAGAACCAGGTGGCTGGTAAGGAATGGACTTAGGGACATTAATTGTGCCTCCAGCTCCGTCGATCAGAGACCACGTTTTGACGAAATCACTGATTTTCCCATAGGCCGCTGCCCCAACGGGTATGGCACCAAGTACCCCCGACAACCACCGCTCAGCCGTTCCCAACTCCTGACCGCTCAGAGTCTGCCCAGTCACGGCTTGATACAGCATCGCTGCCGAACCATAGTACGGCAACAGATTCGACAATGTATCCGCCAACTTCAGCGCTTGCTCAGGCGTCAGATTGTTCAGTCGGGCGAGCGTCGCCGCAGCCTCTACTTTTCTTACCTGAGTATCAATGTCCCTGAAGTTCTGTTCCGTGCAATTCGGCTCGCAAAGCTTGGTGAGCCTGGCATTTTCGCGTGCGGCAATGCCTCTGGCCGGACCTGTCGATGTCGCATTGTTTATCGCCTCATTCTGAGCCGCCAATCCCGCCGATGTCACATCGACGCCCAGTGCAGCACCAGCCAATCCGCCCACCATCGTCGACAGTCCGACAGTGAGTGCCTGGAGAATCTTGTCGTCGCTGTAGTTCACCACCGCGCTATCGGCGTAGAGCTGATCACGAATCAGCGGCGCTGCCAGCGCACTGGCTGCTCCACCAATCGCACCGCCTGCACAGTCACCCCCGGTCAAGCCCTGTGCCGCGCAGCCAATCAAGGCGTGCGCAGCCGCATTTGCGATGATCGAGTTCGTCGTTGCGCGATCGTCGCCAAGACCCGGAACATTTGCCCCGACTGCATTTGCTGCCAGCGCCGCTGCGTCTCGCACCAGTCCCCCGGCGAAGGCCTGTCCGAAGCTGCCGCCATATACCGCGGTACTAATGCCAGCGCTGATGGCAGAGCGCACAACGCTAGCCTGGGCATAGTTGCCGAGCTGCCCCGCCGCCAGCGTCCAGTCGCCCTTGGCAAGGTTGTCGCCAATGCTACTGATACCGACGTTGTCCAGCTTCATCGCGCCCAGGGCACCCTGTGTCAGCCCTGCGGTCACGCCAGAGATCAACCCCGTTTTGAGCGCCGATCCGAGATTCAGTGAGCCAGTTGTAATGACCTGACTCACCATCGCCGACAGCGTTCCGGCGATCAAGCCGGATACCGCCGCCGACATCGCCGCACCAATACCGGCAGCTGCGAAGGTCGCGCCCGCCGCTACCGTGGCACCCATTGCAGCGGTGTACGCGGCCCCTACAATCGCCGCCCCAGCCCCCGCCGTGACAATCGAAATCGCTACCGCCGCCGCCATCGCCACAATCTGGCCGATGATGCCGAAGCCC
>NZ_JBDKXK010000125.1:0-2362 GCF_039710735.1 Cupriavidus sp. DL-D2
ATGGCTACCTCTGCAAAGCGGAGCGGATTCGCCGCCCCGTCTGCGTGGAATGGCGGGGCGGAGGGGGAAGGAGCATGAAAGAACGCCCTATCCTCTTCAGCGGCGCCATGGTGCGCGCCATCCTCGACGGCCGGAAGACGCAGACGCGGCGAATCTGCAAGCCAGCAGAGAAGGCAGCACTGAGCTTCGTCACCGCCATTCAGGACCCCAGCGACTATGGGCAACGGCCCCTAGAGATTCCCGGCTCTGGTTGGTTCGGAGACGAAGACGGCGACGTGCAGTTCTATTGCCCCTATGGTCGCCCCGGCGACCGTCTGTGGGTGCGCGAGACGTACTACGCCTTCGGTCGATGGGTGACACGCTACAGCGCCAAGAAGCGCCGCGACGAATGGCATTTCATCGACATGACGCTGGAATGCGATCGCGCCTACCAGTACGCGGCCGATGAACCGGATGTGCCCTTGGCGAAAGACCGCGGCAGTGTCCTGCCCGGATGGTGGCTCAGGCCAGCGATATTCATGCCGCGCGCCGCAGCTCGCGTCGTGCCAGATGTAATGGGCAGTCGTGTCGAGCGGTTGAACGACTGCAGCGAGGAAGATGCAATTGCGGAGGGGATCGCACCACACTACTCCGGTTGGTGGCCGTATAGGACCGCATTCTATGAATCGGACGGCGTGACGCCCGCCAACTTTCATCGAGACCCTCGCGAAAGCTACAGGTCCCTTTGGGACAGCATCAACGGCGCCGGCGCTTGGGCCGCCAACCCGTGGGTCTGGGTCGTCGAGTTCCGGAGGGCCGACTGATGCGCATACACATCACCGTCGGCGGAGAGCGCCGGCCCAAGCCGCAGGTCGGCGACCGAAAGATGATCCGAGGCGTCGAGCACGTGCGCATTTTCGAACGGGTCAAGACCGGCCCGTACAAGGGATCGTACGTTGTTGGCAGCAGCGGACGGAACCTCTTCGAATGGGTGCCGCTCGCCCAAGCTCCTGCGCACCTTCGCGATAAAACGGGGCGGCGCATTGGCAAGGGCTTTGCCGCCGAGGCCGTTTAGTCCGAATTATTCAAAACCAATAATTAGTGGAACAAGCAGCAGAACGAATCATTGAGACGACCCGCCGCGCTTGGCGGCTCGCAGAAACAGGTACGGAGAGAAGAGATGGCACTCATTGACGCAAGAGATCTACCGGCCCCGCGCCTAGAACTGAGGTGGGTCAAGACTGGCAAGACATGGCAAAGCCGGGAGTGCGCCTATTGCCTGGTGCTCCCTCTCGACGAGTTCGATGTCCGCCGGGAAGACGAGAACTGCAATAAGACGCGCGGCGAGTTGACGGTCGAGATCTGCCGCACTCGCGTGCAAGGCGGTCGAGAGCAGGGCCCGATCTGGGATGACAAGTACATCGATACCCCATACCGAGATGGCGTCCATGCGATCTGGGACGCCAAGCACCTCGGGAACCTGCCGATCTACGCAGTGTGCGGCGACAAGGCAAAGCTCCACGAACCTCGGAAACCTGACTGACATGAATCTCGACCTGGAACAGATCAAGACGGCCGCGCGCGCGGCGGGCGGTCAGCCTTGGTCGGTAGACGGTTACATCGTCTGTGAGGATTTGCCCAGCGGCAGCGAAGTCATTGGTCGCGTCGAAATAGCGAACATGCTCAGCAGCGAAGCGGCAGACTTTATAGAGGCCGCCAACCCCGCCGTCGTACTCGCGCTCGTCGAGAGGCTGGAGCGGGCGGAGCGGATCTCCCCGTACGCATTTTGGTTCACTGGAGTCGACGAGTTCGACGACCTCTGCCCGGCTGAGGTTCTGGCCGGCGCCTGCCTCGCTCAGCGGATGGACGCGCCAACGCCGGCGCAGCGCCGAACGCTAGAATTGCCACCGCTCGATCGATGCAACAAGATCAAGGCTTACGCCGCATCGACCGGCCCTGACGTCATTTCCTAGGAGGTTGGATGAAGGTAACGGAAAACGGCCCGTGGAAGGCCGGCTACGATGATGATCGCAGTGTCTTCGTGGAAAGCGACGACTTCACTCATGACGTGCGCCTGTACGTGAATGGCGACTTCGCCTCACTGGAACAGAGGCTGGCTTACGCAGAAGAAATCGCGCGTCGGCTCAATGCCTGGAAGGCAGACGACGGTGGAGTCACGCCGGACGCCGGTTCGATTCCCACTCGGGAACCGAACTGAAGCGGTGAATATACCGCGCTGGGGTGTTAGCAACGGGGCTTCGGCCCCGTTTTTCATGGTTCGCCCAAATGGCGCCCAAGCTTTCTCCCGAGCCGGCGAAAATATAATCAGATCAATATCTTGCGGCAAATGATGCGGCGGGTTCGATTCCCGCCGGCTCCACCA
>NZ_JBDKXK010000126.1:0-2185 GCF_039710735.1 Cupriavidus sp. DL-D2
ATGGCTACCTCTGCAAAGCGGAGCGGATTCGCCGCCCCGTCTGCGGGGAATGGCGGGGCGGAGGGCTCGAAATGAAAATGACACGCGAAGAACGGAGAGCTCTGGAACGAGAGAATGCAAAGCATCCGAAGACGTTGGCACAAGTTGACGGCTGGCAGCACTCTTGGAATAGGCCAGATAGGTTGATCGAGCTCTGGCGGTCGCGAGATTTCCTCGTTCAAGTGTTCGCAGAGAGCGAAGGCATTGTGCGCGCGTCAGTGAATCGAACGACTGTGGATACCAAGCTTGACCGGTGGCACGACGGCATCACATGGGACGAACTGCAGCGCATCAAGCGTGAGATCGGACGCGGCGGCCTTGATGCTGTCGAAGTCTATCCGGCAGACCGTGATGTGGTGAACGTAGCGAACATGCGGCATCTATTCATATTCGATCAGCCGTTGCCCTATACGTGGCGTAAGAGAGAGCCTTAACTTGCAAGCCAACATAGCCCGCGTCCTGAGGTTGACGCGCAGACGCCGGATACCGCAGGTGGTTTAGTCAAAATTATTCAAAACCAATAATTCAGTGGAACAAGCAGTAGAACGAATCTTCGAACTCACCCGCAGCCTTTGGGGGATCGACAAAATGAAAACCGGATGGATGACCGAAGAAGACCTGCAGGAGCTGACCGGCAAGAAGCGATGGTCTGCGCAGGCGCGCTGGCTCGAAGCCGCGTTCCGGATTGAACCGCTGCGCCGCGGCGACGGCCGGGTGATGATGACCTGGGAGACGTACCGCGCGCTGGAAGCCAAGAAAGCCGGCGTGGGCAGTGCCGACGTAGTGCCGCTCACGCCCACCGCCAGGCCGGCCCTTCGCAAGGTCTCGTTCGCAGGGCGAGCCGCATGAACGCACGCCGGCGAAAGACGAACCTTGGCATGCCGAGCCGGGTGTACGAGCGCGGTGGCAGTTGGTACTGGGTGCGCCCGAGCGACCAGAAGTGGATCCGGCTGTGCCGGGTGGACGATGGCCAGCGCACGATGCTCAAGCGCCTGGAAGCCGAGATCGGCGACTTCGAGACCAATGCGGGCACCGGTGACATGGGGCCGCTGATCGCCGAGTACGTGCGCCTGCACAAGGCCCAGCACAAGGAGAAGGCGTGGCCTGCCTACGGTCGGTACGCTGGAGAAGCGTTCAAGGACTTCCGCCTGGCGACCGTGGCCCCAGCCGACGTCGTGCAGTTCCTGCGCGACAACTGGACCGGCAAGCTGCACATGCAGCGCGTCATGCGCTCGTTCATGTCTGGCTTCTTCGACTACTGCGTCGGCAAACGGTTGATCGCCGCCAACCCGTGCCGCGAGGTCAAGCTAAAGAAACCCAAGGCCCGGGACGTCTACATCACCGACGCCCACTTCGGCGCCATTCGGGCCAAGCTGGCCAGCTACGTACGCGTGACGAAGGCCGGCCAGGAGATCGTCAGCAAGGTGCCGGCGGGTGAAATGATGCAGTGCTGCATCGACCTGTGCTACCTGACGGCACAGCGCTCCACCGAGATCCGGCTGCTGCGTTGGAAGGCTGACCCGGGTGCGGCCGGCGGCTCGTCCTGGGTGGACTGGGATGCCGAGGTGATCCACTTCGTGCCCACGAAGACGGAAGACAGCACCGCCGAAGCGGTCGACTGGCCGATCACGCCGGAGATCAAAGGGGTGCTGAAGCGGGCCCAGGCGCTGGGCAAGGTGAAAAGCAGCCAGTTCGTGATCCACTCGATCGAGGGCCAGCCCTACGAGGCGAGCGCCGTGCTCACGGCCTGGAAGCGGGCGGCGAAGCGCGCCAAGCTGGACGCCCACGGCTACACGGTCAAGGACATCCGGGCCAAGGCTCTGACCGACGCCGAGCGCGCCGGCTACACCTTGGCGCAGCTGCAGGTGGCAGCCGCGCATGCCGACGCGAAGACGACCGAGATCTACGTGAAGTCGCGCGCCGTGCCGGTCAGCGAGGTCCGACTGAAGGTGCCGAAGGCGGGGTGAAAGCCTTCCAATATCCATCTGATCGTTTCCCGGAAACCCGCATGCTGTCGTGGGCCGAGAAGCGCAGAAATATTGGAAGCAAGCAGACGGTTTTTGGCTGAACAGCGCTGCTCGGCGGGTGATTCGAACTTTGCTTTGGGATCAGAGGGTCGTAGGTTCGAATCCTATCGCTCCGACCA
>NZ_JBDKXK010000127.1:0-2014 GCF_039710735.1 Cupriavidus sp. DL-D2
CGCAGTTGCAGACCACGGGCATGAACGATGAGGCCGGCAAATGGGCGCTGGAGGGTCACAGTACGCTCAAGGCGTATCTGATGCTCGCAAAGCCGGAGCGCGTCGAGGCGGAGTTTCTCGCGCAACAGATCGCGAAGCACTGGTCTACGGAAGCGCGGATTTCGCCGGGGCAGAAGCAGGACCTGGCTGAGCGCTTCGGCAAGTTCTATGCAGAGCATCTGCATGCCAACGCTGATTGGCGCATCAACTTGCGCGAAGATCTCGCAAGCGGCGCGCGTCAAACGCTGCTCGCCGTCATCGGCGAGCGCAATGCGATCGATACGATCTATCAGAACGTGCTCGACGAAGCCGGCAGCAAGTATCCGGACCAGACACTGGCATCACTCACACCAGGAGCAGACCCGCGTGGACTGATTCGCTCCACGGCCGTGGTGCCGGGCATCTTCACGCGGCAAGCCTATGAGGGTCATGTGGAGGCGGCCATCGAGAAGGCCGCCAAGCGTCAGGATGTGGCGAACGACTGGGTGCTGAGCGATGGCAACGCGCAGCCGGTTGAGCATTCGAGTGAAACGGCGGAAGATCTTCAGGATGTGCTGACGGAACGGTATTTCGCCGACTATGCCGAGCACTGGCAGCGATTCATGAACGGATTGCAGTGGCAGACGACGCCGACGTTGCCGGGCGTCGTCGATCAGCTCAAGCTGATGGCCGATGCGCGGCAGTCACCTGTCATCGCGCTGATGAAATCGTTCGCGTATCAGGGTGGTGCGGGCGCACGCAGGGAATCGATCTCGGATGCGCTCGTGGAAAAAGCTCAGGTCTTCATGGGCAAGAAGGATGGCGCACCCGAAGCAGTGCGTCCCGATCCAGCCGGGCCATTGGCCGCATCGTTTGGTCCGGTGATGCGACTCGTGGGGCAAGCCGGCCAGAACAACGGCACCAATAGCGACCTCAGTCTGCAACGCTATCTGGATCGCGTCACTGCGGTGCGACTGCGCTTGCAGCAACTCACACAAAGCGCCGATGCCGACATGCAGGCGCGGCAGATGGCGCAGTCGTTGTTCCAGGGTAGAGGTTCCGACCTGGCCGATACGCATGCCTATGCGGAGTTGATGGCAGCGAGCGTCGGTGCAGAATGGGCGGGCATGGGCGATGCGTTGTTCGTGCGCCCCATCGCGCAGGCCGAGCAATCGGTGTTGCAACCTGCGCAAGCAAGCCTGAATGAAGCATGGCGACGATCGCTCGCGCTGCCGTGGAATCGCGCGTTTGGGAGTCGCTATCCGTTTGCGAACACGGCCAACGATGCGTCGCTGCCGGAGTTGGCGCGATATATCCGTCCGCAGAGTGGGCTGATCAACGCCTTCCTGATGGCCGAACTGGCGGGCGTGCTGGTGTTGCAGGGCGATCAGTGGGTGCCCGTCGGCAGCGGCAAGGAAGGGCTGAACTTCGATCCGGGCTTCCTCAAGTTCATCAACACCTTGCAGCGCGTGGGCGCGCATCTGCTGGTGCAAGGCGATCCGCAGTATCGATTCGAACTCAAGCCAATACCAACGCCGGGACTGACGAGCACGCTGCTGATGATCGATAACCAGAAGCTGCACTACTTCAACCAGCGCGAAGCGTGGCAAGCCATGACGTGGCCCGCGAACAATCTGCAGGAACCACGCACGCGGCTGCAATGGCGCACGCATACGGCGGGCACGAACAAGACGCACGAGACCGAAGGCGTGTGGGCATGGGTGCGCATGCTCGAGTATGCGCGCGTGAAATCCATCGACAGTGCCATCGTCCAGTTGACGTTCCAGGCGATTCCCGATGCGAAGGGATCAACGAAGGGGATCGGTGCCGAGTCCGAAGATGAGAGTGACAGTGCAGGCACTTTGCTGCCACGCGCCGCCAAGCTGCCGAACCCTTCCACCATGGTGTTCCCGATCCGATATCAAATGCGTAGTGCGGTGGGACGCGGTCCGCTGGAGGCACTGGAATTGCGTAACCTGAAGATGCCGGAACGGAT
>NZ_JBDKXK010000128.1:0-1841 GCF_039710735.1 Cupriavidus sp. DL-D2
CCTCGAACAGCACGGCCAGTGCGTCGGGGTTGCGACGCGCCTGCGTCTGGAAGGCCAGATGCACGAGCGGCGCATGGTCTTGTTGTGTGCCAGTGCCCCAGTCAGCCAACTGGCGCGATTCCTTGTCCGACAGCAGCGGCACATCGCCCAGTGCGCGGTCCGGTTCTTCGGCCAGCGTTGCAAGCATGGACAGGTAGTGCCGCCCCAGCCGCTCGATCGTGGCGGGTTCGAACAGATCGGCAGCGTAGGTCATCCGCACGCCCACCACGCCCGAGGCACGCTCGACGGTATCGAGCATCAGTTCGAAGCGCGAGTCTGTCTCGGTGGCGCCCAGGTCCACGCCGGCCACGTGCAGCCCCGGCAGGTCGTGGCTGGGTTGCACGTCTTCCTGCTGGTGGTTAATCAGCACCTGGAACAGCGGATTCGCGCTCAGGCCACGCTCGGGCCGCAGCACATCGAGCAGCGCGTCGAATGGCAGGTCCTGATGGTCCTGCGCCTCCAGCACGCAGTCCTGCGCCTGACGCAATGCCTCGCTTAACGGCATCTCCGCGCGCAACCGGTTGGACAGCACCTGTGTGTTGACGAAGAAGCCGACCACACCCGCCGTCTCGGCGCGCTGCCGGTTCGCCGTCAGCGTACCGACGCGGATATCCGGCTCGCCCGTGTAGCGATGCAGCAGCGCCTGCAGACCGCCGAGCAGCGCCGCGAACAGCGTACCGCCCTGCTGCTGCATGCGCTGCCGCAGCGCCGCCACCAATGGCGCGGGGACGTCGAAACCGTGCTTGGCGGCACGATACGTGGCGACGGTTCGCCGCACGTGATCGGCAGGCAGTTGGAGGACGGGATGCCGGGTGCCCAGCCGTTCTTGCCAGTAGGCCAGTTGGCGCGCCTGCTCGCCGGCCGCGAGCCAGTTGCGCTGCCAGAGCGCGAAATCGGCGTACTGCACGTCGAGCGCCGGCAGGCCGCTGGCTTCCCCGCGCACGTGGGCACCGTAGAGCGCCACGAACTCGTCGACGATCACCTGCATCGACCAGCCGTCCGAAATGATGTGATGCATGGTGACGACGAGCAGGTGCGCGTCGTCAGCCAGTCGCAGCAGTGCCACGCGCAGCAGTGGCCCGGTTTCGAGATCGAACGGGATGCGTGTCAGGCGCAGCGCTTCATCGCGGGCGCGGACGTCGCGTACGCTGGCATCGATGGCACCGAGATCCAGCCGCGCCACCACCAGCCCGGAGGCGTCGCGGATCTCGGGCACCGCCATGCCGTTGGCATCGCCGTGAAACACCGTGCGCAGCGATTCATGACGCGCGGCCAGTGCCTGAAAACTGGCATCGAGCGCATCGGCATCGAGCTGCCCTTCCAGGCGCAGCGCACCGGCAATGTGATAGGCGGCACTCTGCGGATCGAGCTGCCACAGGAACCATTGACGCTGCTGCGCGGGCGAGGCGACCTGACGGTCGGCGGCCGGGGCCGGCACGATGGGCAGCAGGCCAAAATCCACACCCTGGCGCTGCAAGGCCGCCAGGAAGTCTTTCCGCTTGTCCGCGGGCAGTGCCAGGAATCGCTCGGCCAGCGCCCGTTTACGTTGTTCCATTCAGCTCTCCAGTGATGCGAGTAGATCGTCGATCTCGTCCAGTCCGGTGGACTCCGCTGCAGTCTGCGCTTTCAGATGCGCCGCCAGTTCGGCGGCCAGCGCGTGCAGCGTGACGTGTTCAAAGTAGGCCCGTAGCGGCAGGCGCGCGCCCATGCGCTGCTGGACGCGCGCCTGCGTCTGCAGGACGGCCAGCGAATGTCCGCCGAGCGCAAAGAAGTTGTCGTGCCGGCCCACGGCAGGCAGGCCC
>NZ_JBDKXK010000129.1:0-1763 GCF_039710735.1 Cupriavidus sp. DL-D2
TCCATCGAACACGACGACGGCACGCTGCAACTGACGCTGCGCTACGCCGTTGAACTGTTCGAACCGGAGACCATGGCACGCATGGCGGCGCACTACGAAGCCATGCTGCAAGCGCTCGCTACACAGCCGGATATGGCTGTGGCCGATGTGCCGCTGCTGGCCGCCGAGGAAGGCGCGCGGCTCGATGGCTGGAGCATCAACACGGATGCCCACGGCACGCCGGAGCCGGTGCATCACCTCATTGCCCGACAGGCAGCGACCACGCCCGATGCGGTGGCCCTGGTGTTCGGCGAGCAATCGCTGCGCTACGCGGAGCTGGATGCGCGTGCCAACCGCTTGGCGCATCAACTGATCGCACTGGGCGTGCGTCCCGAGATGCCCGTGGGCATCGTGGCCGAACGCTCGATCGAGATGGTGGTGGGCCTGCTCGGCATCCTCAAGGCCGGTGGCGCCTATGTGCCCATCGATCCCGAGTATCCGGCCGAGCGCATCGCGTACATGGTCGAGGACAGCGCGGTATCGCTGCTGCTCGGGCAGTCGCATCTGCGCGAACGGGTGCCGGCCCGGCTGGCCGCCACGTGGCTCGATCTCGATACGCTCGATTGGAGTGCGTGGCCGACCTACGCGCCAGCGGTGCGGCTGCACGCCGAGAGCCTGGCCTACGTGATCTACACCTCGGGCTCCACGGGACGCCCCAAGGGCGCGGCCAATCGGCACGGCGCGCTGCATAACCGGCTCGCGTGGATGCAGCAGGCCTATGCACTGAGCAATGCGGATACGGTGCTGCAGAAGACCCCGTTCAGCTTCGATGTCTCGGTCTGGGAGTTCTTCTGGCCGCTGATGGCCGGTGCGCGTCTGGCGCTGGCAGCACCGGGCGAGCATCGCGATCCGGCGCGGCTCGTGGCGCGCATTGCGGCGCATGACGTGAGCACGCTGCACTTCGTGCCGTCGATGCTGGCCGCGTTCATGGCCCACGATGGCGTGGAAGCCTGCCGCAGCGTGCGGCGCATCGTGTGCAGCGGCGAGGCGTTGCCCGCAGAAGTGCAGGCGCAGGTGCTGGCGCGCTTGCCGTGGGTCTCGCTCGACAACCTCTATGGCCCGACCGAGGCGGCGATCGACGTCACGTACTGGAACTGCCGCGCCGAAGGCCGGCAAGTGCCGATTGGCCGACCGCTGTCGGGCATCCGTACGCATGTGCTCGACGGCAGCCTGAACCGCGTGCCGCAGGGCGTGGCGGGCGAGTTGTATCTGGGCGGCGTGGGATTGGCGCGCGGCTATCTGCGTCGTCCGGGCCTGACGGCCGAGCGCTTCGTGGCCGATCCCTTCGAGGCAGGCGGGCGCCTGTATCGCACGGGCGATCTGGTGCGCTGGCGTGCCGATGGGCAACTGGAATACCTGGGCCGGATCGACCATCAGGTGAAGATCCGTGGCCTGCGGATCGAACTGGGCGAGATCGAGGCGCAGTTGCTGGCGCTGCCCGAAGTGGCGGAGGCGGTGGTGGTTGCCGTAGGCGGCACGCGACTGGTGGCCTACGTGGCATGCCGGGCAGGGCAGTTGCTCGATGCGCAGACGATGCGTGTCAGGCTCGGTGAAGCATTGCCCGAGTACATGGTGCCGTCCGCGTTGATGGTGCTGGATCGTCTGCCGCTGAACGCCAACGGCAAGCTGGATCGCAAGGCGCTGCCGGCACCGGAAGCGCAGGCCCAAACGCGCTACGAAGCGCCACAAGGCGAAGCGGAAATCGCGCTGGCTGCCATCTGGGC
>NZ_JBDKXK010000013.1:0-3693 GCF_039710735.1 Cupriavidus sp. DL-D2
TCGGAGGTTCAAGCCACGACTTGTGGTGTTAGAACCGCTGGCCCTCTCCCCCAACCCCTCTCCCGCAGGCGGGAGAGGGGAGCCAACCAGAGGCATAATGCAAGCCAATTTTCAGTTCAGCCCCAAATGACCCAACGCCCCCTCACCATCCCATTCCTCGCCGATATGGGCGTCCTCTGTAACTACATGGAGGATGGCCGCAGCGAGATCGAACTCGAGGTGCAGCAACGGCACCAAAATAGCTGGGACATGGCCCACGGCGGCGTGCTCATGACGCTGCTGGATGTCGCCATGGCCATTGCTGGCCGCTCGTCCGATCCGGATGGACGCGGCGTGGTCACCATCGAAATGAAAACGAGCTTTATGGCGCCGGGACGCGGCAAGATGACCGCGCGCGGGCAAGTCGTGCATCGCACTTCGACGATGGTGTTCTGCGAAGGCGAGATTGTCGATGCCGATGGAAAGATCGTTTCCAAGGCATCCGGTACGTTCAAGTTCATCAAGCGTATGCCGCCCAAACGCGAGAGCGGGGCGGCCGATTCGGGCGCGGACGGTTGATCCCGGCGCGCCCTGTTCAAACTTAGACCGACCTCCCACCGAGTGAAGGAAACGAATATGTCGAACCAAACCTACAAGCGTATCGTCCTGGCCTCGCGCCCCACCGCAGCCGTCACCCCCGACAACTTCCGCCTGGAAGACGTGCCCGTGCCCGAACTGGCCGATGGTCAGGTGCTGGTGCGCAACCATTTCCTGTCGCTGGACCCGTATATGCGCGGCCGCATGGGTGAAGGCAAGTCCTACGCCGACCCGCAGCCGCTTGATGAAGTGATGATCGGTGGCACCGTGGGTGAAGTCATTGCCAGCAAGAATCCGAAGTGGAACGTGGGCGACAAGGTCGTCGGCATGTTCGGCTGGCAGGAGATCGGCGTCACCGATGGCGGTGGCATGCAGAAGGTGGATACCACGCATATTCCGCTGTCGGCCTATCTCGGTTCGGTCGGTATGCCCGGCGTGACGGCATGGTACGGCCTGAACAAGATCATCGCGCCGAAGGCTGGCGAGACCATCGTGGTCAGCGCCGCATCGGGTGCCGTGGGTAGCGTGGTGGGTCAGCTCGCCAAGCTGGCAGGCTGCTATGTGGTGGGTGTGGCCGGCGGCAAGGACAAGTGCGACTACGTGACGAAGGAGCTGGGCTTCGATGCCTGCATCGACTACAAGGCCGCCAAGGATGCCAAGGAACTGTACGGCATGCTCAAGGCGGTGACGCCGAAGGGTGTGGATGGCTACTTCGAGAACGTCGGCGGCGACATCCTCGATGTGGTGCTGGCTCGCCTGAACCCGTTCGCACGCATCGCGGTATGCGGCCTGATCGCTGGCTATGACGGCCAGGACATGCCGATCCGCAACCCGCGCGCCATTCTGGTCTCGCGCTGCAAGATCGAAGGCTTCATCGTGTCCGAGCACATGGAAGTGTGGCCGCAGGCGCTGAAGGAACTGGGCGGCTATGTGGCCCAAGGCAAGATCAAATTCCGCGAGAGCGTGGCCGAAGGGCTGGCCAGTGCGCCGGAAGCCTTTATCGGCCTGCTCAAGGGCAAGAACTTCGGCAAGCAGCTTGTGAAACTGTCGTAAATCGCAAAGCCACAAAGCCATCCGGGAAAGACGCCTCGCAAAGGGGCGCACCCCACTCACAGGAGACAGCCCATGAACGCACCGCAAGCGCCCGCAGACCGTGACGAGATCGCGTCCGGTCTGTCCGAAGAGGTCAAGGCCCGTTATCGCATGCTGCCACGCCCGCCCAGGTTCGAGACGGCGGCGGAAGAGCGGCTGCATCGCAAGCAGCGGCTGGCGGCGTCGTTCCGGCTGTTCTCCAAGTTTGGTTTCGACGAAGGGGTGGCCGGTCATATCACGGCTCGCGACCCCGAGTTCACGGATACCTTCTGGGTCAATCCGTTCGGTGTGCATTTCAGTCAGGTCAATGTTTCGAACCTGATTCGCTGCGATCACCACGGCAATGTGGTGGAGGGCGACTACCCCGTTAACGCAGCGGCCTTCGCGATTCATTCGCGCATCCATCAGACACGCGAAGATGCCGTGGCGGCGGCGCACTCCCACAGCACCTATGGGCGGGCATGGTCCACGCTCGGTCGCAAGCTCGACCCGCTGACGCAGGATGTCTGCGCGTTTTACGACGACCACGCGCTCTATGACGATTTCGGCGGCGTGGTGGTGGAACTGGACGAAGGCCAGCGCATTGCGAACGCCCTTGGTTCCAACAAGGCAGCCATCCTGCAGAACCATGGCCTGCTGACAGTGGGCAAGACAGTGGACGAAGCCGCTTGGTGGTTCATCACGATGGAGCGCTCCTGCCAGGTGCAGATCCTGGCCGAATCGGCTGCTGCACGCACTGGTCAGGCGCCGAAGACGATCAGTGACGCAGCGGCGCGCCAGTCGTATTCCATCGTCGGCACAGCGCAGGCCGGATGGTTCCAGTTCCAGCCGTTATACGCACGTATTGTTAAGGAACAGCCGGATTTGCTCGATTAACAGGGGTAGACCCTTTTAATCACTCCCTGGAGAGGAATGGATGCCTGACATCATCCTGCATCAATACGCAACTTCGCCGTTTTCCGAGAAAGTCCGCCTGGTGTTGGGCGCCAAGGGCTTGTCATGGTGCGCGGTGGAGATCCCGCCAATCATGCCGAAGCCCGATGTGACGGCGCTGACTGGCGGTTATCGGCGTACCCCGGTCATGCAGATCGGGGCAGACATCTACTGCGATACCGCACTGATTTGCGATGTGCTCGACCGGTTGGCGCCCCAGCCGCCGCTGTATCCGGCCTTCCAGGCCGCGCAGGCGCGCATGACGGCAGCGTGGATCGACAGCGCGCTGTTCACGGCATCGGTCACGTACACGATGCAACCGGCTGGCGTGCAGGTGATGCTGGCCCACTTGAGCCCCGGGCAAATCCAGGCGTTCATGGCCGACCGCAAGGCGATGCGTGGCGACACCAATGCGCTGCGCATGCCGCTGCCCGAAGCCGCTGCGATGCTCCACGAGACCTTTGCCCGGCTGCAGACCCAGTTTGCGGCTGGCGTGCAGCACGTGGCTGGCCCGGAGTTGTCGATTGCGGATTTCTCGCTGTTCCACTGCATCTGGTTTATCCGGCGGGCTACGCCGCTGGCGGCAGTGCTCGATGGCTATCCGCTGGTCAAGACGTGGTTCACGCGGATGCAGGCATACGGACACGGCAAGCTGCGCGTGATTCCGTCCGAATCCGCGCTGGCCGATGCGTATGACCACGATCCACTGCCGCATGACACGACGATCCTGCCAGGCAGCGGCTTCTCCGCAGGCGACGCCGTGACCGTGACGCCCACCGACTACGCGAAGGACCCCGTCGCTGGCGTGCTGCTGACGCTGACGGAACACGTGGTGACGATCCGCCGCCAGGATTCCCGGGCCGGGGCGGTGAATGTTCATTTTCCTAGGCAGGGGTATTGGGTGCAGGCGGGGGTTTAGTTTCTGACTCTCCCGACGATTTTCTCCCCTCTCCATCTGGGAGAGGGGCGGGGGTGAGGGCAAGCGGTTCAAATTCCGATAAGTCGGCAAGCAGAGCCGCTGGCCCTCTCCCCCAACCCCTCTCCCGCGTGTATAGCCCGGACACATAGGTAACACCTGTTCGGAGACATGGG
>NZ_JBDKXK010000130.1:0-1431 GCF_039710735.1 Cupriavidus sp. DL-D2
CCATTGCGCACCGCGCGGCGCAGGGCAAACAGGGTGGCCACCTCCAACGCCTGAAACGCCCGTTCCCGGTCTGGGCTGGAGATCGAAACCTGCCAGATCATTCCCAGACTTGGTGCCACCACTTCAACTGGCAGCTTTCTGGATCCTTTGAGATATAAAGCTTGCAGCTTGGCAAGGTACTCGATGGCAGGATGCTCGCCGGTGGCCTGCCAGGGCAGCTTTGCAATGGCGACGAGCAACGACCGCACGGGGCGAATTCCATCAATCAATCCCTCGCGGACCAGGGAGGCCCTGCTCGGTGGTTTGCGTTTCTGGGTTTCGGTGATCAAGGCTTCAAGACGGGCACGCAACTCAGCATCTGGCACCGCACCTTGCGCGCTCAAGGCAACAAGTTCGCCGAGCAGCGTTTTGTACATTGCGGCCCAATTGACGGTAGCGGGGACATCGGCGGCAGCCTGACGCCACAGATCGGCGATCCGGCGCTGCACCATAAGGATCAACTGGTCTGTGGTGGTGAACAGGCAATACCGAAGAAAGCATGCGACCTCCACGGTGCGCGCTGGCTCTTTGATCTTGGCTCCGGCTGAGGGCGGCCTGGAGACAAGTCGGCGCGCGTAGCGGCGCAAGATGAGATCGGGGATGTCTGCCAGGTGCTTATGAACGTCCAGCGTGTAAAGCAGGTCGATGCGCTCCAGTACCTCGCTGATTTGGCGGGTTGAGTGTTTCGCCGGTGCAGCCCATAGCCAACTCTGCTGGGTTTGTCCATCTGGGCGCAGCTCTGAAACTGAGGCTCGCCAGCGATCAAGTGTTGCTGGATCAACGCTGGCGGCGATGGCGGTGCCTGTTTCAACTTCAAGCTGGGCAAGTGCCGCCGCAATCAGTGTCCGAATTGCCCGCTCGTGCACGATCACCAGCTTGTTCTTGTACAGCCATTGACGCGCCCGCACGAGTAGCTGATCGCGGTCGGCGCAGCGCGCCACTTCGTCGCGCAGTTCACGTACCAGTGAGCGGCGCTGGTGCTCGCTCATCCACTGGAATCCAAGGACCGTGCAGGCTACTTGTTGGTGATCGAATAGCGTGCGCCCGCGTTCATACATGGCTCTCAGCGAGGCGACTTCTGGTGCTGCAATGCCAAGCTCGTTGCCAAGGTGGCGCCACAAGGCTACTGGAATTACCCGAAAGGCACCGAGCAAACGCCCACTCATGCGCAGGAAACCAATATGGAGCGCCAGACCAAGCTTGTGGGAATCACCTCGGCGTGCATTGATTGCGTCGCGCTCGGCACCATCGAAGGTGAAAAATGCCTTCATCTCGAAGTCGCTGATATCGCGGGGGAGCCCACGCATCCCCAAAAACGTTGTGTGCCAACCCTGCATCGTGAACCTCAAAAGTGGGAGGCCACCATACCCGTTTACAAAGCGAACAGGAAAG
>NZ_JBDKXK010000131.1:0-1345 GCF_039710735.1 Cupriavidus sp. DL-D2
TGGCCCTCTCCCCCAACCCCTCTCCCACTTCGCGGGAGAGGGGAGTAACGCGACTGCCGTGGCGCTAACCTGAGGCAGACTTGCATAGAATTTTTTGTCAACTATACTTGACAAAAAACTGCAAGTCGCCCCTGAGCTATGCACCTATCGGCACTTATGCTTGCTATCCAACGCAAACGGCAGTCGCTCGGCATTTCCCAGCAGCGCCTCGCTGATCTGGCTGGGCTATCCCGGCAAACCTTGAATGGCATTGAACGCGGAACGGTGAACGTTACGCTGGAGAATCTCGTTCGGTTACTCGACGTATTGGGACTTTCCATCTCTATCGATGATCCCGATGTCGCGCGCGCAGCGGCCGGCAAACCTCCCAATGCGCTCCGAATGGCAGCGCTAGGCGCGAACGTGAGTTACTCCGGGGATTTCACGCCTGAGCTGCTCGACGCCGCGCTCGCCACGGGGGAAACCCCGCAGGGCTATCGTGCCCATGTCGCGCAGGTTCTCGATGAAGCGCCGCTGCAACTGATTGTGAAAGCTGTGGCAGAAGTTGCAGCGAGGCACAACCGCAAGCCGGCAGAGATCTGGCGGAATCTGCATCGTCTCGCCGCATCGACTTCCGCTACACGTGATGGGTTGTGGAAATGAGAGTGCAACCGCTGATGGGGGAAGCGTGGGAGGCGCTGTTTCCTCATGCGTTCACCCTGATGGATGAGGTCAGGACGCATGGCGGAGTTGAACCATTCTGGACCTTTGGTGGCGGAACGGTGTTGATGCTGCGATACCAGCATCGGCTGTCCTATGACATCGATCTCTTCGTCCGGGATCCTCAGTACCTCGGCTACGTGAATCCCCGCCTCAGTGCCATAGCGGAGTCCATTAGCGACGACTATATCGAACAGGCCAACTACATCCGCCTGAGGTTGCCCGAAGGCGAGATCGATATCGTGGCCGCCACAAACCTGACTGAGAACCCGTATGAGATATGGGAGATCATGGGGCGAGAGGTGCGTGTCGAGACAGCGGCCGAAATCGTGGCCAAGAAGCTGTTCCATCGGGGATACAGCGGTACTGCCCGAGATCTCTTCGATCTCGCGGTCGTTATCGAGGCAGATCCACAACCACTGCGATGTGCCGCACCGTACCTGCTCAAGTACGCCGATGCATTCATCACCCGACTGAAAGCGCGTCCCGATCTGATGCGGGATCAGTTCTCACTGATCCGTAGGCGTGAGTACTGGCGAAGTTACGAGGAATGTCTCGAAATGGCCGAGGAGTTTCTTGGCCAGTTGAAGTAAGGGCCCGGTTTTTCCCCTCTCCCTCCGGGAGAGGGGCAGGGGAGAGGGCAAGC
>NZ_JBDKXK010000132.1:0-1283 GCF_039710735.1 Cupriavidus sp. DL-D2
TGTACAGACCGGAGACATGGGTAACAGGTGTTCGGAGACATGGGTAACACGTGATCTGCGCGTATCACAGTACGCGCAGGTCGAGTTCCCCTATCTCAAACCGGCTGAACCAGATGCCGAAGCAGCCGTCCTCCTTCTTTGGGCGTAGCGCGATGCGCTGTCCGATGAAAGCCTTGCCAATCTTCACGCGTCGTCGCCGCACTTCTATCCGCGCGTTGCTGCCCACTTTATAGACCAGGTCCGTCGACAGGTACTCCACTTCCGGCAGCGATTTGGGATAGGCGATGGTGCTGGCACGGTAGTGCTCGAGCGGCACCTCCATCTTCAGCGCCTCGTGCGGGCGCTGGCCGTTGTAGCGTTCGCGATAGTGATCAAATGCACGCTGGGCTTGCGCGTTATCGACAAAGCAGCGGTCCTGCAATAGCTCGACCTTGAGCGTGCGATGAAAGCGCTCGTCCTTGCCCTGTGTCTGAGGATGATATGGGCGCGAATGACTGACGGCGATGCCCAAGCGCATCAGCCACACCGTCAGCGCCGTATAGCCCAAGCCGTCCGCACCTCCGCCCCAGGGCGGTCCGTTGTCCATGGTCATGCGCTGTGGCAACCCATAGCGCTGGAACGTCGCGATCAGTCTTGGCTGGACCGTTTCGCCGCGCTCATCGTCACACGCAGCCAGGCACAGGCTAAAGCGCGAATGGTCATCGAGTACCGTCAGCGGATGGCAGTGCCCGTGGCGGTTGGGCACATGGCCTTTGAAGTCCATCTGCCACAGGTCGTTGGGCTGCGCATGCTCGAAGCGCCGGAACGGCGCCTGCGCAGCGGCCATGCCTTCGCCCAGTCGGCCGTGGCGACGCAAAATCTCGTGAACGGTACTGGGCGCCGGCACCCAGGCCGTGCCCTCGTTGCGCAGCAATCGCGCCAGCTTGCGAGCGCCCCAATAGGGGTTCTCGTCGCGCAGCACAACGATCCGCTGCTCGATGTCCTCGTCGGTCCTGGCGGGACTCAGTTCCGGCCGACGGCTCTGGTCGGCGAGCCCATCCGGGCCTTGCCCGTCATACCGCTGCAGCCACTTGTACAGCGTCTTGGGCGAGATGCCGTAGCGCCTGGCCAACTCGCGACGATTCGCTCCCGGCTGGCTGGCCAGCACCATTAATTCCCTGCGTTGATCCATGAGTGACACTTCCTTCCACGGCATGGCAGGTCTCCCAAAAGACACTGCCAGCCAGTCTAGATGTGTTACCCATGTCTCCGAACAGGTGTTACCTATGTGTCCGGGCTATACA
>NZ_JBDKXK010000133.1:0-1258 GCF_039710735.1 Cupriavidus sp. DL-D2
GGGCCTGTCAGTTTTTTTGTGTGCAGGACAGCTAGAGGCTTGCCGGTCGAATGGATTGGCAAGCCTGCATTCTCTCAGAGGTGCGGGTGGGTAAATCGGTCTTCGTACAACACTGCGAACTGATTCATGGCCGCCTTCCAGTCATGCGTTGCCATCCCCCATTTTCCAGTGATGTTGCGCAGGGCCAGCCACAACAGCTTGGTGGCAGCTTCGTCGCTGGGGAAGTGGCCTCGGGTCTTGATGATCTTGCGTAGCTGCGCGTTGATGCTTTCGATGGCATTCGTCGTGTAGATGATCTTGCGGATCGCCGGCGGGAATGCAAAGAATGGAATGACCTGATCCCAAGCCCGGCGCCAGGCAGCCGGGATCGGTGTGTACCGCTGTCCCCATTGCCCTTGCTCAAAGGCTGCCAACTCGGCCATGGCCGCTTCCGCGCTGGGCGCCGTGTAGATCGGTTTGAGCGCTGCGGCCACCGCCCGACGGTCCTTCCACCCTGCGTAGTCCAGGCTGCCCCGGATCAGATGCACGATGCAGGTCTGCAGCGTGGTGTTCGGGAATACGGCGTTTAACGCGGGCTCCATGCCCTTGAGGCCGTCGGTCACCGCAATCAGGATGTCCTGCGTGCCGCGCGTTTTAAGATCGTTGAAGACCTTCATCCAGAACTTGGCGCCCTCGGTGGTTTCGATCCATAGGCCAAGGATGTCGCGCGTCCCATCGGGCAAGACGCCGAGCGCCAGATAGACGGCCTTGTTGCGCACCACGCCGTCCTCGCGCATCTTGACCCGCAGGGCATCGAAGAACACCACCGGGTACATGATCTCGAGCGGACGGCCCTGCCATGCCGTGATCTCCTCCATCACCGAGTCGGTCACCGAGCTGATGAACTCGGGCGAAACCTCGGTGCCGTACTGCTCGACCAAAAACGCCTGAATCTCGCGAACCGTCATGCCGCGGGCGTACATGGCGATGATCTTGTCATCGAACCCCGTGAAGCGCCGCTCGTGCTTGGGGATCAAGATCGGAGCGAAGCTGCCATCCCGATCGCGCGGGATGTCCAGGCGCAGCGGCCCGTCCTCGGTCAGCACCGTCTTGGCACTCTTGCCGTTGCGCTGATTGGTTGTCTCTGCCGGGCGCTCGGTACCGGCTGGATAGCCCAGGTGATGGCCCAGTTCGGCACCCAGCGCACGCTCGATCAGCGCCTTCTTGAACGCCATGGCCGCATCCTGCACCGCCTCGGCGGTCATCGGGCCTTTGACGA
>NZ_JBDKXK010000134.1:0-1253 GCF_039710735.1 Cupriavidus sp. DL-D2
TGTACTGGTCTAATTTCCTCAGACACGTCGATAGGTGGAAAATCACGGTCGACGAGAAAAGGAAGACATGACAAGGCAACGTCGCAAGTTTGACCCCAGCTTCAAGCTGGAGGTCGTCAAGATGATCAGGGACCAGGGGGTGTCGGTGACCGAGGTCTGCCACACGATGGCGATCGGCGAGACAGCCGTACGGCGCTGGCTGGCCCAGTACGACGCGGAACTGGCGGGCGGCAAGGGCATTGGCAAACCGCTGACGCCCGAGCAGCAGCGTATTCGCCAACTCGAAGAAGAGAACCGCCGCCTGAAGGAGGACAACCTGATCCTAAAAAAGGCATCGGCCTTCTTTGCCCGCGAACTGAAGTGATGTACGAAGCAGTGAGCGCGTTGGCAAAGAAGGCGGTACCGGTTAGCCGGGCCTGTAGGGCACTTGAGGTGAGTCGCGCGGGTTTCTACGCGCATCGGCGCCGGCCTGCGCAGACGCCAAAGCAGGTGCGGGAGCGGGCCTATGTGCGGGCGGCTTTCGAGCGAAGCGGGCGCAGCTACGGCAGTCGTCGGCTCGCCCGTGAGGTCAGCCGTAGCGGCGTGAAGATGGGCCGTCATCGCACCCGCACGCTGATGCGTCAGGAGGATCTGCGCACGGTCTGGAAACGCAAGTTCGTTGCGACGACCAACAGCCGACACGATCGTCCGGTCGCACCCAATGTGCTGGCTCGCCAGTTCACGCCGGCGCAGCCCAATCAGGCGTGGGTCTCGGATATCACCTATGTGCGTACGGCAGAGGGTTGGCTGTACCTGGCCGTTGTGCTGGACCTGTATTCGCGAAAGGTGGTGGGCTGGTCGATGGCGCCGAGCATGCCCGCGACGCTAATCGTCTCGGCTTTGCAGATGGCGATCCAGCATCGACGGCCGAAACTGGGACTGATCGTGCATTCGGACCGTGGAAGCCAGTACGCGAGCGAGGAATACCAGTCGCTGCTCAGACGCCATGGACTGGTCTGCAGCATGAGCCGGCTAGGTGATTGCTGGGACAACGCGGTTGCCGAGCGCTTCTTCCTGAATCTGAAGATGGAGCGTGTCTGGCAAAAGCGTTACGTCCACCGGGCCGAAGCCCGGCAGGACATTACGCAGTACATCGTAGGGTTCTACAACCCAGTGCGCCTGCATTCGACGCTGGGATACGCCTCACCGCAGGAATTCGAGGACAAGCTTTATCAACAACCTATCGAGGTGTCTGAAAAAACTTGACCAGTACA
>NZ_JBDKXK010000135.1:0-1194 GCF_039710735.1 Cupriavidus sp. DL-D2
CTTAGTCGAGGATCTTTGCCACAACGCCGGCGCCGACGGTACGACCGCCTTCGCGGATAGCGAAGCGCAGGCCTTCTTCCATGGCGATCGGGGCGATCAGCTTGACGGTGATCGACACGTTGTCACCCGGCATGACCATTTCCTTGTCCTGCGGCAGCTCGATCGAGCCGGTCACGTCGGTCGTACGGAAATAGAACTGCGGGCGGTAGTTGTTGAAGAACGGCGTATGACGACCACCTTCGTCCTTCGACAGAATGTACACCTCGCCCGTGAAGTGCGTGTGCGGCTTGATCGAGCCCGGCTTGCACAGGACTTGGCCACGTTCCACGTCTTCACGCTTCGTGCCGCGCAGCAGCAGGCCAACGTTGTCACCAGCCTGGCCTTGGTCCAGCAGCTTGCGGAACATTTCCACGCCCGTGCAGGTCGTCTTCACCGTCGGGCGGATACCCACGATTTCGATTTCCTCACCGACCTTCACGATGCCGCGTTCGATACGACCCGTCACCACGGTACCGCGGCCCGAGATCGAGAACACGTCTTCCACCGGCATCAGGAACGTACCGTCCACAGCGCGCTCCGGCGTCGGGATGTACGTGTCCAGCGCGTCGGCCAGAGCCATGATCGCGCCTTCGCCCAGGTCGCCCTTGTCGCCTTCCAGCGCCAGCTTGGCCGAACCCTTCACGATCGGCGTGTCATCGCCCGGGAAGTCGTACTTCGAGAGCAGCTCGCGCACTTCCATTTCGACCAGCTCGAGCAGCTCGGCGTCGTCGACCATGTCGCACTTGTTCAGGAACACGATGATGTAAGGCACGCCAACCTGGCGGGCCAGCAGGATGTGTTCGCGCGTTTGCGGCATCGGGCCGTCTGCAGCCGAGCACACCAGGATCGCGCCGTCCATCTGCGCGGCGCCCGTGATCATGTTCTTCACATAGTCAGCGTGGCCCGGGCAGTCAACGTGGGCGTAGTGGCGGTTCGCCGTTTCGTATTCCACGTGTGCGGTGTTGATCGTGATGCCGCGTGCCTTTTCTTCCGGCGCTGCATCGATCTCGTCGTACTTCTTGGCCGAGCCGCCGAACTTCGCAGCCAGCACCGTGGCAATTGCTGCCGTCAGCGTCGTCTTGCCATGGTCAACGTGACCAATCGTACCTACGTTCACGTGCGGCTTGGTCCGCTCGAACTTTTCCTTTGCCATGT
>NZ_JBDKXK010000136.1:0-1151 GCF_039710735.1 Cupriavidus sp. DL-D2
AACCCCTTGTATGTCGCATCATTGTCTCCGGACGCCACAGATCGACAACCCCATGCTCTGGACGTTAGTCCAAGTTCGAGGGAGAGCTAGGATCGTGGTGTCCATTTCTTGGTAGCGTTTAGCCTAAGCCCGAACGGTTGTAAGGCAGCACGCCGGATTGACACAAGGATGGGACAAGCCAAATGGATATCAAGCTAGCAATCGGCATCGACGTCAGCAAGAAGACCCTGGATATCGATGTTGTGCCGCAAGGCGGCCCGCGCCAGTTCAGCAACGACGAGAAGGGTATCGCCTTGCTCGTGGAGCACCTGACGGAGCTCAACGTCAATGGCGAGGTGGATCGGGTTGTCATGGAGGCCACAGGCGGTTATGAGACCCCTGTGAGCATGGCACTGGCTGCCGCTGGATTGCCGGTGGTGGTGATCAATGCCAGGCAGATCCGCGACTTTGCCAAAGCGTGTGGCATCCTGGCCAAGACGGACAGGCTGGATGCGCGGGTAATTGCGCGCTTTGCCCAGCAAATTCGGCCGCCGGTGCGACCGCTGCCCGACGAGATGCAGCGTGAATTCGCTGATTTGCTGGATCGTCGCAGTCAGTTGGTCGTCATGCGTGCGCAGGAAAAGACCCGCCTGGACAAGGCGCCGGCTGTCGCGCAGAAGAGCTTGAAGGAGCATATCGCGTGGCTGGATGCGCGGATCAAGTCCACCGACCTCGACATGACGCACCGGCTACGCACCAGCGAAGCCTGGAAGAACAAGGTGGATTTGCTCGATAGCATGCCGGGGGTGGGCAAGGTGACAATCTTCACGCTGCTCGGACGGCTGCCGGAACTTGGCACGCTAAACCGCCAGCAGATCGCCGCGCTGGTCGGCCTTGCGCCCTTCAATGACGATAGCGGCAGGCGGCGTGGTCAGCGTTACATAAGGGGCGGGCGTGCCGATGTTCGCAAGGCGCTGTTCATGGCTGCAGTCACAGCGATGCAGCACAACCCGGCGATCACCGAGTTCTATGAACGCATGAGAGCGGCTGGCAAGCCGTTCAAAGTCGCCATCGTCGGGTGCATGAGGAAGCTTCTGACGATTCTCAATGTCATGGTCAAGACGGGTCGGCCTTGGCAGAACAACCGACCTGCTTGACACGGTTGCTCTCCC
>NZ_JBDKXK010000137.1:0-252 GCF_039710735.1 Cupriavidus sp. DL-D2
ACTTCATACGGCCCCCGGACGTAGACGAATGGAATCGATCACGGCATCCCACAATTCCAGTGCTTCCTCATCGCTGGCGAAGGATTCCTTGTTCGTGGTGTAGGCGCTCTCTCCTACCCTGAGCAAGGCATTCAGATTGGGCTCCGCCAGTGAATATTCTTCGCCGGGGGCCTCCCATTTGAAACCATAGCCGCGCTTTCCATCCTGCGTGCTTGCAAGCAGGATCTCGTCGGCTTGAATGGAGCCAACCGG
>NZ_JBDKXK010000138.1:0-845 GCF_039710735.1 Cupriavidus sp. DL-D2
CTCGTCGGCTTGAATGGAGCCAACCGGCCTTGCGCGATCACGCAGACGCGAGAACCCCGCTATCGTTCCTAGCAGTCCCGCGACAACGCCCCCGGCGCGCTCGCGCAAGCCTGGCTCTACGCGATACAGTGCATAAGATGTGAGCTCGAAAAAAACGTCAGGCTTGCCGGGCAATTGGATAACCATACGCCAGCTTTCCCTATTGAAATCGTTGTCCACGAGAATTGCGTCATCAACTACGTAGCCGACGCCTTCTGGGATTGTCCCGTCAGGAATTTGATACCACTCGCGAGACAGTTCCTCGCAAGTAGCCAAGGCGGTCGATTTGCGACTTTTTGACACATTCCCGGAATAACTAAGAAATCGCGCACCTGCCCGAAAATAGGTATCAAAAAAGTAAGGCTGATATCGCTCCTCCGCGCCGGAACTCGGCCAGGATATCAACGTCACTCCACCGTTCGAATGCGACACACGCTCAATGAACAGACTGTCATGTATGGCAGATCGGGTCGCTCGCAACGCCTGCTCCTTCTGAGAGAGAAGTCTTTCGTACTCTTCCTCGCTTTGAATATCCGCCAACAGTTTGATCTTGACCTTGTTGAACGAATAGGTCTCGATCGTCTTGGCGTTCTCGGGAATGTCCACCAAGTGTCGCCCAATCGCTCGCGTTCTCCAACCCTGTTTCAATGTGCTCTCCTTCTTGAGCCAGTTTGCCTGCCGAGCAATCTTGATCACCGCGTGCATGGTGGCAAAGAGCGAGCGCCGATGCGCGTCACCCTGCTTCTCTGACGGTTATAGCAAGCGAGAAATCGACTGCCATCTCAAACGAAGCTTCGCCTCCCCAG
>NZ_JBDKXK010000139.1:0-1018 GCF_039710735.1 Cupriavidus sp. DL-D2
TCCTGATCCTCGGCGTCAATGGCTTCATCGGCCACCATCTGACGCGCCGCATCCTCGAAACCACCTCGTGGGAGGTCTACGGCATGGACATGGCCTCCGACCGCCTTGGCGATCTGGTGAACCACCCCCGCATGCACTTCTCCGAGGGCGACATCACCATCAACAAGGAGTGGGTCGAGTACAACATCCGCAAGTGCGATGTCATCCTGCCGCTCGTGGCCATCGCCACCCCGGCCACCTACGTGCGTAACCCGCTGCGTGTGTTCGAACTGGACTTCGAAGCCAACCTGCCCATCGTGCGCAGCGCCGTGAAGTACGGCAAGCATCTGGTCTTCCCCTCGACCTCCGAGGTCTATGGCATGTGCACGGACGACGAGTTCGACCCCGAAGCCTCGTCGCTGGTCTACGGCCCGATCAACAAGCCGCGCTGGATCTACGCCTGCTCCAAGCAACTGATGGACCGCGTGATTCACGCCTATGGCATGGAGCAGGGCCTGAACTACACGCTGTTCCGTCCGTTCAACTGGATTGGTGCCGGGCTGGACTCGATCTTCGAATCGAAGGAAGGCTCCTCGCGCGTGGTCACCCAGTTCCTGGGTCACATCGTGCGCGGCGAGCCAATCAAGCTCGTCGATGGTGGCGCCCAGAAGCGTGCTTTCGCCGATATCTCGGACGGCATCTCGGCGCTGATGCAGATCATCGAGAACAAGAACGGCGTGGCCAGCGGCAAGATCTTCAATATCGGCAACCCGGCCAATATCCACTCCGTGCGCGAACTGGCAGAGATGATGCTGTCGATGGCTGCCGAATACCCCGAGTACGCCGAGTACGCGCAGCAGACCAGGATTGTGGAAACCTCGTCGGGCGAGTTCTACGGCAAGGGATACCAGGACGTGCAGCACCGCGTGCCGAAGATCGACAACACCATCGAGGAACTGGGCTGGAAGCCTGAACTGAACATGGAACAGGCGCTGCGCCGGATCTTCGAAGCGTATCGCGACAAGGTGGTGGAAGCGCG
>NZ_JBDKXK010000014.1:0-230236 GCF_039710735.1 Cupriavidus sp. DL-D2
TGTCTCCGAACACCTGTTACCCATGTCTCCGGTCTGTACACCGCATGCGGGAGAGGGGAGAAAACCATCAGCCCCGCGCCGCGCCTTCGACGCGCGCCTGCATCCCTCCCTTGCAAGCCTGCATCACCTCCGCCCCATAGCGCTGGCGCACCTCTTCCATCCGCGCGCGCAGCGCTTCGTCCGTGGTTGCCACGCGCAGCCATTGGCGCGAGATATTGCGCGGGGCGTCGCTGATCAGCGCCGTGCGGACGCCCTGGCCTCGCAGGGATTCCAGGAATCGATCCGCGCGCTCCCGTTCGCGGAACAGGCCTAGCGATACCGTGAAGGACTCCGCTTCCTCATTGCTGACCACCGAGACATCCGTCACCTTGCGGCGGCGTAGTTCGGCCAGCTTGCGGTCGGCGTTTTCGCGCGTGGCCTGCGCGGGCAGATGCACCCACCAGCGCACCTGTTCGCTGCGTTCGAACTGATCTACCGGCAACGTGCTGCCCGCTGCAATCGCCACCAGATCCTCGCGTGCGTGAGCGACGGACTGCGCCGTGAAGCCACCCATTTCCATGCAGCTATCCTCGGCCCGCACGGGCGCCGATGTCGATGCCAGCGTGACCTTGCCGGGCGTGGCGCTGCGCGGTGCGGGCGTGGCGGCGGGCGCAGACGCGTCGTCGCGCGGTTGCAGTTCCATCCGTTCGCCGCGCACCTGCTGATCCACACGCTGTGGCTCGCGCGGGCTTTCGAACAACCCTGAGAAGGGCTGCGGACCGAACGCGCCCAGCAAGGCCGCCAGCAGCAAGGCGTTGGCCACCAACAGGGCGATCAGCAGGACGTTCAGACCTTTCCGGGACATGGGGAAGCGCGCAGGTGTTTGTCAGTAGGAGCCAGGGTCGGCCGATCAGGCAGGTTGCGCCATCGCATGCAACCCAAGCAGCACAAGATTATCGTGCATCTCGAACGGCATCGCGAGCGCGCCGGCCACCGCGTGGCGCGCTCCACCCGACAGCAGGCAGCGCACCGGCCCGCGTTCGCCCAACGCGCGCCAGCTGCGCTCGATGGCACCGGCCTGTGCAGCCAGGCAGCCTGCAGCGATGGCATCGTGAGTGTTGTCTGCGCCCAACGCTCGCACCGCGCGCGCGGCGCCCGCACCGGTGTCCAGCACATCGAGTTCGGGCAGTTGCGCCGTGTTGCGCGCCAGCGTGCCCAGCATCAATTCCAGCCCCGGCAGGATCAGCCCACCCTCGAAGCGCGCCCCTTCCGGCGTGGCCGTGACGATATCGAGCGTCGTCGCCGTGCCGGCCGTGACGATCAGCAGCGTCTCCCCGGGCAGCCAGCGATGCGCGCCGATGCTGCCGACCCACCGATCCACGCCAAGCTGCGTGGGCTCGCGATACCCATTGACGAGGTTGCCGTACGCGCTGACCGTGCGTACCCATTGCAGCGGCACATCGCCCGGCATGTCACCGAATGCTTCGGCCAGCAGCGCCTCGACCTCTCCGGCCAGCGTGGCACCGGCCACGTTGGCGATCCAGACAGCCGGTGCCACCCCGGCACCTCGCAGATGACGCCATGTACCCACCAGCGCGGCCCGCTCGGCCGGCACCGCGTGCGATGCCGCACCGGCGTGCTGCCACGGCGTGGGCAGCGCACCCGACTGGGTAGTCTGTGCAAGGGGTGGCGGCTGGCTATCGTCGCACCATGCCCACTTCAACCGTGTGTTGCCGATGTCGATCAGCAGTGCGCTCATGCCGGGGCTCCACGCAGCGAGACTTCGCCGCTGGTGATCGGCTCCAGCCCGTTGGCCGTCTCCAGCAGCAGGTGGCCCTCGCCATCGACGCCACGCGCCAGCCCCTCGGCCACCACCGCGCCGTCGTGCAGCAGCCGCACCGGCTCGTTGCGGAACGCGTCGCGCGCAGACCATGCCGGGGCCAGCGGTGCAAAACCTTCGGCCAGAAATACTTCGCGCATCGCCGCCAGCCGGTTCAGCACGGCACCGAGGATGCGCGTGGGATCGCGATGCGGATCGAAAGTCGGCAGCACCTCGGCCACGCCCGACAGGTCGCGACCCAGCGCCGCTTCCATGCGTGCATCGCGTACGAGATTCAGGCCGATGCCGATCACGGCCCACAGGCGCTGCGGCCCCGCAGGCACCGACTCGATCAGGATGCCGGCCAGCTTGCGGCCATCCACCTGCAGGTCGTTCGGCCACTTGAGCCCCACCGCCGTCGCCGCCCCGCAATCCTCCAGCGCCTGCGCCACGGCCAGCCCTACAGCCAGGCTCAGTCCGCTGAGGCGTGCCGGCGCCAGTGCCAGCGGCATCGCTACCGAAAATGTCAATCCAGCCTGCCCTTGCCACGGACGCCCTTGCCGACCGCGACCGGCTGTCTGCCGATACGCCACGCGCACCTGGGCCCGCGCGTCGTCCCAGGTTGCCGAGCGGCATGCCTGCGTCAGGTCGGCATTGGTCGAACCCGTCTCGGCCACGACATCGACCTGCCAGTCTCGCGCCGCGCCACCATCGAGAGTGCGCCGCAAGACGCTTTCATCGATGTGCCACGCCGGCAGCGCGGCAGCATCGTCGGTGAGGGCAGAGATCGGCGTGGAGGTTGAGCGGTCGGGCATGTAGGAAAAATCCGGGTAACGAAACGCGGGCGCGGGGCTGCCGAGATTGTAGCTGTGGCCGTGTCAGAGGATGTCTGGCGGCAACTCGGCGATGGGTAGCATAGAATCGGGACTCAGCCATCACATCATCACCCTCTTTTGGACAGCCCCCCGACGCCCGCCATCGACATCTCGCGCCAGGACGGCGCCTGCAGCGTCAGCCTGCAGGGCGACTGGACCGCGCTCGCGCTTGCCGGCTGCCATGAGGCCAAGGGCCTGCGCGGACAACTGCAGAAGCTTGCCGGCGCACCCGACAACACGCGCTGGTCTCTTGCCGCCGTGACACGGCTCGACCACATCGGTGCGCAACTGATCTGGCAGGCGTGGAACGGCCGCATGCCCGAGCGCGTGGAACTGAACGAGGGCCAGCGCCGCGTGTTCGACCGCATCGCCGGGCTGCGCACCGATGGCTGGAAGAAGACGATGGTCGACCGGTTCAATCCGATCACGCTCTTCGGCGCCGCGCTGATATCGTTCTTCGCGCAACTCGGGGTGGGCATCACGATGCTCGGCCAGCTGACCTTCGACCTGTTCCGCTTCCTGCGTGCGCCGCAGCGTGGTCCGTGGCGCGAGATCTCGGCCAATATCTACAACGTGGGCTACAAGGCGCTGGGCATCACGGCGCTGGTGGGGTTCCTGATCGGCATCGTGCTGTCCTACCTGTCCGCCAACCAGCTGCGGATTTTTGGCGCCAGCACCTTCATCGTCAACATCCTGGGCATGGCCGTGATCCGCGAGCTCGGCCCGGTGCTGGCGGCCATCCTGATCGCGGGGCGCTCGGGCTCGGCCATCACCGCACAGATCGGCGTGATGCGCGTGACCGAGGAGCTCGATGCGATGCGCGTGATGGGCATCTCGCACGGCTTCCGGCTGATCATGCCGCGCGTGATCGCGCTGGCCATCGCCATGCCGCTGCTGGTAGCGTGGACGGATCTCATGGCCCTGCTCGGTGGCATGACCGCCGCGCGCTTCCAGCTCGGCATCAGCTTTGCCTTCTTCTTGCGCCAGCTGCCCGATGCGGTGCCCGTTGCCAACCTGTGGCTCGGGCTCGGCAAGGGCGTGGCATTCGGCATGCTGATCGCGCTGACGGCCTGCCACTATGGCCTGCGCATCCGGCCCAACACGCAGAGCCTGGGCGAAGGGACGACGGCATCGGTGGTGACGTCGATCACCGTGGTGATCATCGCCGACGCGATCTTCGCCATCCTCTTCAAGGACGTGGGGCTATGACCGATTCCATGCCACCCGACGTCCAGCGCGGTACGCCACGCGAGAAAATCATCGAGGTGCGCGACCTCGTGAAACGCTATGGCGACAACGTGGTGCATGACGGCCTGAACCTCGACGTCTATCGTGGCGAAGTCCTGTCGATCGTCGGTGGCTCCGGCACCGGCAAGACCGTGTTGCTGCGGCAGATTGTCGGGCTCGACCGGCCCACCTCCGGCACCATCCGCGTGTTTGGCGAGAACCCGGCCGCGCTGACCGCCGCGCAACTGCAGGCCCTGCGCAACCGCTGGGGATTGCAGTTCCAGCGCGGCGCGCTGTTCTCGGCACTGTCCGTGATCGACAACATCGCGCTGCCGCTGCGTGAATTG
This sequence comes from Cupriavidus sp. DL-D2, assembly GCF_039710735.1. Classification (NCBI taxonomy): domain Bacteria; kingdom Pseudomonadati; phylum Pseudomonadota; class Betaproteobacteria; order Burkholderiales; family Burkholderiaceae; genus Cupriavidus; species Cupriavidus sp. DL-D2. The sequence goes on from NZ_JBDKXK010000014.1 coordinate 4,248, forward strand.
CGCGCGTTGCCGGACAACCTGATCTGCCAGGCCTCGCTGCTGAAACTGCAACTCGTGGGACTCTCGGCCAAGGATGCCGACAAGATGCCATCCGATCTTTCGGGCGGCATGATCAAGCGCGTGGCGCTGGCCCGCGCACTGGCACTGGAACCGGAACTCGTTTTCCTGGACGAACCCACTGCCGGCCTGGACCCGATGGCGTCCGACGACTACGTGGACCTGATCCGCGAACTGCGCCGCGAGCTAGGCCTGACCGTGGTCATGATCACGCACGACCTGGACACCCTTGTGGCGCTGTCCGACCGCGTGGCCGTGCTGGCCGACCACAAGGTGCTGGCCGCCGCGCCCATCCCCGAAGTCATCCGGGTCGATCATCCTTTCATTCGTGAATATTTTCTGGGCGACCGCGCCCAGCGCGCGCTGCAGGCGCTGCCCGCCCCGCACGGGTCCGGCAACTCCGCAGCGCCCAGTGGAGACACCTGATGGAAAACAAATCGAACGCCTTTCTTGCCGGCGTGTTCACCATCGGCCTGGCCATCCTGGTGCTGTTCGCGCTGTTCTGGTTCAGTAGTGACCACGCCGTGCGCGTGCCGTACGACCTGATCACGCGTTCCACGGTGAACGGGCTCGGGCCGCAGGCCGATGTGAAGTATCGCGGGCTCGACGTGGGCAAGGTGGTATCCATCAAGTTCGATCCGCAGGTGCCGGGCCAGATCATCGTGCGCATCACCGTCAACCAGGACACGCCGATCACGCGCACCACCTATGCCACGCTCGGTTTTCAGGGTGTCACCGGCATCGCGTACGTGCAACTGGACGATACCGCGCGCGAAGAGGGCGCCAGCACCAACTCGCCGCGCCTGCCCACTTCGGCGCGCGAACCGGCGCGGATCGTGATGCGGCCCGGCTTCTTCGAGGAACTGGAGAAGCGTGGCGACTCGCTGCTGACGCAGACCGAATCGCTGATGGCATCGCTCAACGAGATGTTCCAGACCACCAATCGCGACGAGCTCATGTCGGCGATCAACTCGGTGCACCAGACCGCCGAGGATTACTCGAAACTCGCCAAGTCCCTGCAACCGGCCGTGAACCAGTTGCCCAAGGCCGTGGAAAACCTCAACGCCACGCTGGCCTCCACGCGCCGGCTGGCCGACGACCTGGCCAATCCGAATGGCACGGTGATGTCCACGGTGAATCGCGTAGGCGAGAACATGCAGGGTGCCGCGGATTCCGTGCAGAAGGCCGCCGGCATCTTCACGCAGGAAACGCTGCCGCAACTCAACGGCCTGGCACGCGACGCACGGCAGACCGCGCGCAGCATCGACCGCGCAGCCGGCCAGTTCAACGACCAGCCCAGCAGCGTGCTGTTCGGCGGCCCGTCGCCCACAGCAGGTCCGGGCGAGCCGGGCTTCCAGGCGCCTTGAACCCGAACATGACGCGCACCGAGCGCCCCAGCCGAGAATCCGCCATGAATGCTTCCGCCCTCATCCCTTTCGCGCGCATCGCCACACTGGCCACGTTGCTGGTGCTCACCGGCTGCGGCGTGCTGCCTCAGTCGCGCAGCACCACCACCTATGACCTCGGCCCGCTGGCTGCCGCGCCATCGCAACCGCCTGCCCGCCTGCCCAAGCTGCGCGTGGCCGAGACCGATGGTCCCACGTGGATGGATGGCCGTGGCATCTACTACCGTCTGCAGTACACGCAGGCGCAGCGGTTGCAGTCGTACGCGACGCAGCGCTGGGTCGACGCCCCGACGCGGCTGTTCGACGACCGGCTGCGCGATGCGGTGTCGGGCCGGGGCGAACTGACCTGGTATGGCGACACCAGCGTGCCAGCCATCAAGGTGGACCTGCTGGGTTTCGAACAGGTCTTCGATACGGCCACCAGCAGCCGTGGCGTGGTGCGTGCGCGCGCCACGGTATTCCACAAGAACCTGATCGGGCAGAAGACATTCGTTGCCGAGCAGCAGGCGACGAGTGCCGATGGCGCAGGCGGTGTGAAGGCGCTGGCCGCGAGCAGTGACGCAGTGATCGCCGCCATCCTCGACTGGGCAGCCGCGTTGCCGCTGGAAGCCGCGACGGCCACCGGCCCCGCCGCATTGCCGCGCGCCAATCCGCCATCGCGCGACAGCGTGCCGATACCGCCCGTGGACACGCCAAAAGCCACGGCGCCGCGCCAATGAGGCGTACAGTGCTTAACCCGTTGTAACGGTTGCGAGCCGTCATGCTTTCGGACAGCGCCCCGCCTCCCACACCGCCGCAGGACTTGCGCCAGCCCGAACTTGAAGGATGGCTGCCCCGCCATTCGCCGCTGGCGCGCGTGGGGCTGGTCTGCTTCACACTGCTGGTGGCCTACGCCAGCCTGTATCCGTTCACCGGCTGGACCAACAACGGTATCTCGCCGTTCGCATTCCTGAGCGCACCCAAGCCGCGCTACATCACCGAGTTCGACCTGCTGACGAACGTCATCGGCTACTGCCCGTTCGGCGCACTCGTGGTGTTGTCCCTGCACCCGCGTGTCTCCGGGGCGCGGGCCACGCTGATCGCCTTCGTGGCCGGCGCGCTGCTATCCGCCGTGATGGAAGCGCTGCAGACCTGGCTGCCCACGCGGATCTCGTCGAACATTGACCTGATCACCAATGCGCTCGGGGCACTGCTCGGGGCCGCCGTGGTGGCACCGTTCACCGGCGCATTGATCGATCGGGGCACGCTGACGCGCCTGCGGCTCGCATGGTTCGAACCGCATGCGAGCTTTGCCATCGTCCTCGTGATGTTGTGGCCCTTCGCGCAGATCTTCCCGCAGGAACATTTGTTCGGCATGGGCGGCATCGTGCGCGAGTGGCTCACCGATCCCGATTCATGGCCAATGGCGTGGGTGCAGGCGTACTTCCCCGCGCTGATTGCGTGGCAGGACAACATCGGCATCCGCACCGACGACATGCAAACGCAGTTGCTGCTGGAGACAGCCGTGACCGCATCGAGTTGGATCGGCACGGGGTTGTTTGCGTCGATCGCCATGCGGCGGACCGCGCCGATGCTGCGCATTCTGGCTGCACTGCTCACCGCCGCGCTGATCATCAAGGCCGCAGTGTCCGAGTTGCAGTTTCCGGATGACAACGCGTTCAACTGGCTCTCCGAAGGCGGCCGTTTTGCGTTGCTGACGAGTTCGCTGGTGCTGGTGTTACTGCTGCGGCTACCACGTTGGCTCCGTGCCGTGCTGGCAGTGGTGGCATTGACGGGGCTGGTCGCCTTGACCAATGTGCTGCCGTCGAATCCTTATGCGTGGGTGTCCGAGCAAGGATGGCGCATGGGCCGCTTCATCCATTTCAACAGCCTGGCGCAGTGGCTTGGGTGGCTGTGGCCGTTCATGGCGTTCACGTATGTGATCTGGCGCTTCGAGCAGGTCAGCCTGCGGCGCCGGTTGCAGCGCATTGCACGCCGCCGCGCCACCGCACGCGCAGTGGCCGCCGCTACGGACAGCCAAAGTCATCGCGAGACGAAGCAGCCTTAGCGCTCCGCCGCGCGAGGTGAATCAGTGCAGTTGCCCGCCCTGTTCGCGGATATCTTGCTGCGTCGATAACGTGGTGGCCACCGCCACGCGCAGCCCCGCGATCAGCGTCTCCAGCGCGAGGCTCGGCGCACCAGGGTGTCGCGCGGCCTGCTCCGGCAGATAGGGGATGTGGATGAATCCACCACGTGCGACGCTCGATGCCTTCGCCAGCGCGTGCATCAGGCCATAGAAGACGTGATTGCAAACGAAGGTGCCCGCCGTCTGCGACACCATCGCCGGCACGCCCGCTGCACGCAGATCTCTTACGATGGCCTTGATCGGCAGCGACGCGAAGTAAGCGGCCGGACCATCGGCGGCAATCGTGACGTCGATGGGCTGGGCACCAACGTTGTCGGCCACGCGCGCATCGTCCACATTGATCGCCACGCGCTCGATCGACAGCTCCGTGCGGCCGCCCGCCTGCCCCACCGCGATCACCACATCGGGACGCAGCGACGTGACAAGTGCATCCATGGCGTCGATGGCCTTGCCGAACACGCAAGGCAGTTGCCGCGCAACGACCACGGCATCGCCGATATGCGCGCCATCGAGCGCCCGCACCGCCTCCCACGACGGATTGATCGGTTCCTGTTCGAACGGCTCGAAGCCGGTCAGCAAGACGGTACGGGTCATGGCGATGTCCTTACATCAGGAAATACAGCAGGAAGATATTGGCAACGAGGATGCCCAGCGCCGAAGGCACCTGCGCCCGGATCACTGCGTTGCGGTCCTTCAGTTCGAGCAGTGCAGCCGGCACGATATTGAAGTTGGCTGCCATCGGCGTCATCAGCGTGCCGCAGTAGCCCGAGAACATGCCAATGGCCGCCATCACTGCCGGGTTCGCATGGAACACGCCCACCAGGATAGGCACGCCCACGCCGCCCGTCATCACCGGGAACGCGGCAAAGCCGTTACCCATGATGATCGTGAACAGCGCCATGCCGATGCAGTACACCGCCACAGCCACGAACTTGTAGTCCATGTTGATGTACGAGGTGGTCAGGTGCGCCACGGCCTTGTCCACGCCGCCATCGAAGAACACCAGGCCGAGCATCGCCAGCATCTGCGGCAGCACCAGCGCCCAGCCCAGCGATTCGATCAGGCGGCGCGATTCGCGCAGACCCTGCACCGGCGTTTCACGCGTGAGCCAGCACGCCACCGCCAGCGAGACCAGGCAGCCGACGCCGAGCGAGACGAACGTGACGTTCTTCGGATCGAGCAGCGGCAGGCCCGCCACCTTCACATCCTTGAACACCACCGTGCCGATCACCGTAATCAGCGGAATCAACAGCGCCGGCACAAACAGCTTGTTGCCGAGGCGCTTCGCGCTGGCGCGACGTTTTTCCTCGGGCAACGTGCCATGCTTGCCGATGCCCACGCCACCGAACCCGGCGATCAGCGCCATCACCACCGCAGCCACGCCGACGATGGCCGGCGGAATCTTGTCGCCGATCAGGAAGATCACTGCATAGAGCAGCCAGAACAGGCCCGTGGACAACCGGCGCGGATGCGCCTTGTCCGAGAACGTCATCAGCGACGTGATCAGCAGGACAAAGCCGGCCAGCCAGTACAGGTATTGGATCGAGATGATCATCGCTTACTCTCCCTTCGCACCAGCGGTGGCCGGCATGCCCACCGGCTTCTGCGCGCCAAGCTCGCGCTCCAGCCACATGTCCAGGCGCTTCAGGCGCACCGCATGGATCAGGAAGGCGCAAATGGCGGTCGGGATACCCCAGACGGCGATATGCAGCGGTTCCACGTCGATGTGCGAGGCCAGCAGGAACGTGTGCATCAGCGCGATGGCACCGAACGCCACGAAGATGTCCTCACCGAAGAACAGTCCCACGTTGTCCGTGGCGGCGCAGAACGCCAGCACGCGCTGGCGCACCGGCTCGGGCAAATGGCCGAAGCGGTTCTCGGCCGCGCCTTCGGCCATCGGGGCCAGCAGCGGACGCACCATCTGCGGATGGCCACCCAGGCTGGTCAAGCCCATCGCGGCGGTCAGTTCGCGCACAGCGAGGTAGACGATCAGCAGGCGGCCCACCGTGGCCGACTTGATGCGCGAGATCCACGCCTGCGCATGCTCGCGCAAACCGTGGCGTTCCAGCAGGCCGATCACGGCCAGCGGCAGCAGAATGATCAGCGGCAGACTGCGCGCCTTGACGAAGGCGGTGCCGATCGCGGTAAAGATCTGCGTAAGCGGCATCGACGCAGCAATCCCCGTGACGATGGCGGCAGCCGCCACCACCATCATGGGATTGAACCGCAAGACGAAGCCGATGATGATGACGCCGACCCCGAGCAGGGGCCAAAGATTGACAGCCGGTTCCATGGGAAACACCTGATAACGCGTGAAGCGATACGTGAAGGACTGCGTGAAATCAACCGATGCCTGCGGGGCGAATCCCCTCAGGCATCGGCACGGATGGCGATGCCTTCCGCGCCGAGCCGATCCCGGATGCGGCGCGCGAAGGCAAGCGCGTGGGCGCCGTCGCCGTGCAGACACACGGTTTCGGCACGAATCGGTACCCAGGTGCCGTCGATGGCCTGCACGCGCTGGTCGCGCACCATCGACAACGTCTGGTTCAAAGCCACTTCCTCGTCGTCGTGCAACGCGCCCGGCGTGCCGCGCTTCACCAGCGTGCCGTCGGGGTTGTAGCCACGATCCGCGAAGACTTCTTCCTTGACCGCCAGGCCCGCCTCGCGCGCCATCGTGATCATCTGGCTGTTGGCCAGTCCGAAGAAGACGAGCTTGGGGTTGTAGTCCGTCACGGCGCGCACGATGGCCGCACACAGTTTCGGATCGCGCACGGCCATGTTGTAGAGCGCGCCATGCGGCTTCACATGCGCCAGTTGGCCGCCCTGTGCGCGCACCATCGCGTCGAGCGCGCCGATCTGGTACAGCACGTCGGCGTAGACCGCCTCGGGATCGCGCTGCATCTCGGTGCGGCCAAAGTTCTCGCGATCCGGAAAGCTCGGATGCGCGCCGATGGCCACGTTCTTCTCCAGCGCCCATTTCACGGTCTGGAGCATGGTGGCCGCGTCACCCGCGTGCCAGCCGCACGCGACGTTCGCGGAGCTGATCAACGCGATCAGCGCCTCGTCATTGCCGCAGCCTTCGCCAAGGTCTGCATTGAGGTCGATTTGCATGGGCGTTCTCCGTAGGGGACGGTAGTTGTGGGGGCTTGGAAGACTCAGGCGAAGCGTTCAGGCAACGAAGCGAGTCGTCGTTCGTCGTCGTGCGGCAATCTGCATGCCGGCGCCCTGCCAGCGCAGTGCCTGGTCGATCTGCCGCAGATAGCGGTCGACTTCCGCCTGTGCGGCGGCAGCCTGTTCGAGGGACACCTCGGCAAAGCGCACCGTTGCACCGAGTGGCACCTGCGCCAGGCGCCAGAGGTCGGCGCCAATCACGGTGCCGATCTTCGGATAGCCGCCCGTGGTCTGCGCATCGCTCATCAGCGCGATGGGCTGGCCGTTCGGCGGCACCTGCATCACGCCCGGCATCACCCCATGCGACAGCAGATCTGCCGAGCGCTCGGCCCGACGCGCCAGCGCAGGACCCTCAAGACGCAGGCCCATCCGGTTGCTCTGCGGCGTGATGGTCCAGTCTGCCGACCACAGCGCTTGCTGCGACGCCGGCTCGAAATCGGGATACTCGGGCCCCGGCAGCAAGCGGATGGTCAGCGCACTGCCCTCGCGATTGGCGGGCAACGCCCAGCCCGGCGCAGCCACGCCGAGCCAGTCGCGGTCTTCCTCGATACCAGGCCGGCCCGCAGGCAGACGATCGCCATCGCGCAGCACGCGGCCTTCGAAGCCGCCGAAGTTCGATTTGAGATCCGTGCTACGCGAGTTCATCACCTGCGGCACGTCGATGCCACCGGCCACGCAGAGGTAGGTGCGCGTGCCGCCGCGCGCTGCGGGCAGCGTCAACGTCTCGCCACGGCGCACGTCGAAGGCATGCCACGACCACACGGGCACGCCGTCGAGGTTGGCGCTGCATTCGGCGCCGGTCAGTGCCACGCGCATATCGGCCTCGAACCGCAACGCGGCACGGCCCAGCGTGAACTCGATAGCCGCCGCGCCCGGCTCGTTGCCGAGGAGTCGATTGCCCACCTGCAGCGCCAGCCCATCGGCGGCACCGGAACGGCCCACACCGAAGCGCCGGAATCCCACACGGCCCAGATCCTGCACCGACGCCTGCGCGCCAGGTCGAATGATCTCGATCACAGCAGCACCTCCTCGGCGATAAAGCGCACGGTATCGCCCGGCGCGAACAGCGACGGCGGATCACGGTCGGCCACGAACAACTGGGCCTCCGTATGGCCGATCAACTGCCAGCCTCCCGGAAGCACGGCCGGATAGATACCCGTCTGCTCGCCGCCGATGCCCACTGCACCCGCCGGCACCGCCAGACGCGGCTCGCGACGACGCGGCGTGGCCAGCTCCGGCGCCAGTCCGCCCATATATGCGAATCCCGGCTGGAATCCGAGGAAATACACCACGTACTCACCCGCCGCATGACGGCGCACCACTTCCTGCGGCGACAGTCCCGTATGCGCGGCCACATCGGCAATATCGGGCCCGAACTCGCCGCCGTAGCGGACGGGAATCTCCACGAGCTTGCCCGTGGCATTGCGCGTCTCGCCCGACGCCCACGCCACCTTCAGGTTGCGCTCCAGCGCGGCCACATCGGCCGTCTCGTCAAACGACAGCGTGAGATTGTTCATGCCCGGCACCACATCCACCACACCCCGCCAGTCGGCAGCACGCTCGGCCATGGCCCAGATACGGCGCTGGACGTCGAGCGACGCCGGCGGTGCCACGCTGTAAAGGAGAGCCTGCTCGGCCAGACGGTGAACGGTGCATTGAGGCATGAGGGGGCCATGAAAAATCGCGTTGAGGGTCCAGGTAGTGTAGGCACCACAGACACCCCGCGCGACGTCGCCAACAAACCCGATGTGATTCAATCGAATTTCATTGACGATTTATCGATAAATTCATGTTATCGAAACATGACCATGCCCGGCACCTCGGGGGAACCCTTAGTGTTTGTGCACTGTTAGGGGGAAGTTCGCGTACGTTTTGGGCGAAAGAGATGCATCGATCTCCTACATCGAAAGCTATTTGAAAGACGACGAGGACATTCGAACCCGTTTTCAGAACCTTCCGAGACGGCCTCGCGCATCAATTTGACGAGAGGCAAGCATTGCGGCGTTGGTGTCCTTCCGGCGGGAAAGGCGGTGCTAGATTGGCCGGCTCGATCACCGGAAGGAGCATCGGACAATGATTCGCTATTGCCTTGTGGAAGGAGACAAGTCCTCGGCAGGAGGCGAGGTTCTCGAAGGCATCGCCGATTGCATCATCATGGGAAAGCGGATGACGTTCCTCGGCGCGAAAGTCTTCTGTCCCGCCTGCAAGACGACCGGGGAAATCGTCGGCATCGGCCCGAGGCATCCGAATGACTGGATGGGAAAGGGGGAAGCCCTGGACGGCGATCTTTGCATCTGCAAATGCAAGCCGGCACCCGTCATGCTGGCGTCGACGCGACACTCATCGCACATCTTCACGAACAGCGAACTGGCAGCCATGGGGTTCGATGTCTTCGGCAGACCACTCGCCCGTGTAACCGCACGTGCCGCAGATAAAGCCGTCGCTGTTACGCCAACTGAAGCGACGCCAGCCGACGAATTGACAGTTCTGTTCGACGAGCAAGTGCAACTGAGGGCTATTGCTGCCCCCTCGCTCGCGGGCATGCGCTATGCGATACGCATGCCAGACGGCACCGTCCAGCGCGGCGAGATTCCGGCTGACGGCACTCTCCCGCGCATTCCATCGCACGGGGAAGGAAGCTATTCCATCAGTTGGGGCGACGCTGCAGCAGGGGAGGATGCCTGATGTCAGTTGTAGCGCAACACCGCGTTCGGGCGACCGGCAAATTCCGGGTGAAGACGACGCACGTTCCACAGTCGAAAGTTTGTCTGGATGTGGAACCGATCAGGTTCAGGGATTTGTGGAAGAACTATGTTGGAGGCGCACCTCACGCAAATCCCAACTACAAGAATCAATGCGCGATTCGTCTCAGCGCCACGCTACATAGGGTCGGCGTGCCAATGAAATCCTTCTCCGAGAAATATGTGCCAAGGATGCCGGGCAAGCAAAGATTGGGGCGTGACCTGCTCCAAGGAAAACCGGTCGCCTTGCGCGCCTATGAAATGGCAACGTGGTTAAAGCAGATGCCGTTCTGCGGGCTTCCGAGAGCACCACGGAACATCACAGGTCCCGACTGGAAGCAGCATGTTCGTGGCCGAACCGGCATCATCTATTTCTTCGGCTACTGGCGACAGGATGGCGACGGCGACAACACACTGACTGGTGGCCATATCGATCTATGGAATGGCTCTCGATTGACGATTCCCAGCCTTGCCGGCGCGGTTTCGACATTAGGGCGTTGGGCGGGCCTTGACTCGTTCTACTCCGATCGCACTTACGGTTACTCCGACCTATCGAACTCAGTGGAAATCCTCTTCTGGGACATTCGATGAAACGGCTTCTCATCTCCGTCTGCGGCTGCATTGCCGGGCTGATGCTGACGTGGACCAGCCTCTATGTCCTGAGCCAATTTGAATGGCCAGTCACATGGAATACGAAGAGAGACCCCAATTGCTGGGATCTCGACCATTGCGACCATCCATCGATCAAAAACTATCTTGTCCTGATCTTGTTCTTCTTGGGACCGTCGATGTACTTCGGCGTGGTCAATGCGCTGGCATTTGCACGATGGCCGGGTCGCAGATGGGCGTGGGCCAATGGGATCGGGGCTGTCGTTGCCATTGCCGGCTACTACTTTACGTTCGCGGGGCCAGCGCTGTTAGCAGCTTGATTGGTCCGCTCGTCTACAAACGAGGATTCGACAATGTCTCGCTACCTGCTCTCTGCCGCCCTGGTCCTTCTCGCACTCACCCCCGCGTTGACATTGCTGACACCCAGATACGGCGAGCAATGGGACCCCATGAAAGATCTGCTGCAACTCTCTCTGGTTGTATGCAGTGCGCTGACCGTTGCAACGTTATCGATCTATTGGCGGCTGATGCGGCGTGTCAGGTCGTTCCTCGTGGGAACTGCGATGCTGTCGCTCGTGATTGCCCTGACCACAGGCATGCTCTACTTCACCGAGGCATTGAAGTTTCTCGCGCAGGCAGAGATGGCACGGTCGGTGCAGGCCGATTCCAGACATCCGCATATGCTGATCGCCACGACGCCGGTAGAAAGCCGCTACAGCGACGACGATAGAACGGGCACGATTGCCCAATGGGAGCGATGCGCGTTAGGTTCCGTCACTTGCTCGGAATCGCCAAGGATGGCTTATATGAAATGCAGGTCTGGGACGTTCAGTGTGCCCGAACGTCAGTGGCCGCGATTCGCGCCCGTACCTGGGGAAAACGCGGCAGGCTCGCTACCGCTGCGCTCGACGCGATTCTGCGCCGAGGATTGAGCAGATGACACGCCTCGCTCCATCAGCGAGGGCGTGTCACCTCAGAGACGTCCGCTCAGGCAAACCCTGCCAGATGCGCCTGCTCGTCAGCGTGGTACGAGCTGCGGACCATGGCGCCGACGGCGGCGTGGGTGAAGCCCATCTTGTACGCTTCTTCCTCGAACATCTTGAAGGTGTCCGGGTGGACGTAGCGCATCACCGGGAGGTGATGGTTCGACGGTGCCAGGTACTGGCCGATCGTCAGCATGTCGATGTCGTGGGCGCGCATGTCGCGCATGACTTCGAGGATTTCCTCGTCGGTCTCGCCCAGGCCCACCATCAGGCCCGACTTCGTTGCCACGTCCGGGTTGCGGCGCTTGAACTCCTGCAGCAGCTTCAGCGAGTGCGCGTAGTCGGCGCCGGGGCGAGCCTGCTTGTACAGGCGCGGCACCGTTTCCATGTTGTGGTTCATCACATCGGGCGGCGCGTTCTGCAGGATGTCCAGGGCCTTGTCCAGACGGCCACGGAAATCGGGCACCAGTACCTCGATGCGGGTGTTCGGCGACAGTTCGCGGGTCTGCGAGATGCAATCGACGTAGTGCTGCGCACCGCCGTCACGCAGGTCATCGCGGTCCACGCTGGTGATCACCACGTAGTTCAGGCGAAGCTGGGCGATGGTACGCGCCAGGTTGCCCGGCTCGTTCACGTCGAGCGGATCGGGGCGGCCATGGCCCACGTCGCAGAACGGGCAGCGGCGCGTGCACTTGTCGCCCATGATCATGAACGTGGCTGTGCCCTTGCCGAAGCACTCGCCGATGTTCGGGCAGCTCGCTTCCTCGCACACGGTGACGAGGTTGTTCGCGCGCAGGATGTCCTTGATCTCGTAGAAGCGCGAGTTGCCAGTGGCGGCCTTCACGCGAATCCATTCCGGCTTCTTGAGCCGCTCGGCCGGCACGATCTTGATGGGGATGCGCGCGGTCTTCTCGGCCGACTTCTGCTTCTTGGTCGCGTCGTATTCTGCGGGGGCTTGCGGGACTTCGCTGGACGTGGCGATCAGTGCGTCGCTCATACTGTTCTCCGCACGCGCGGCCGCGTGCATGTGTGGCGTTGATTCGGGGCCGGGCGTGCCATCTCAGGCGGCCTCGGCGGCGGCGTTCCCGCTGACCTGCGCACGCGATTCGCGCGCCGTCAGGACTTCGCACAGGGCCGCCGCCAGACGGTGTGCGATTGCGGGTTGTTGTGCCGCAGTCACCGGCGATGGCTCCGCGCCGGCATCGTCGCCCACCGCGAAGGTGGCGCCCGCTGTTGCCATGTCGACTGTTTCCAGTCCGGCATAGCCACAGGGATTGATGCGCAGGAACGGGTTCAGGTCCATCTGCACGTTGAGGCTGACGCCGTGATAGCTGCAGCCGTTGCGGATCTTGAGGCCGAGCGCGGCAATCTTGGCGCCCTGGTGCGGCCCGTCGGACAGGTAGATGCCAGGTGCGCCGGGCTTGCGTTCGGCTGCGAGATTATACGCCGCGAGCGTGTCCAGTACGGCCTGCTCTATATCGGTCACCAGCTCGCGCACCATGAGGCGGCGGCGGCGCAAATCGAGCAAGAGATAGGCCACGACCTGGCCTGGACCGTGATAAGTGATCTGGCCGCCACGATCGATTTTCACGACGGGAATCGCGTCATCGGGAGCCAGCAGGTGCGAGGGATCGCCAGCCTGGCCGAGCGTGTAGACCGGCGGATGTTCGACCAGCCAGATCTGGTCGGGGGTCTCGGCAGTACGTGCGGCGGTGAAGTCCCGCATGGCGTCGAAACAGGGCTGGTAAGGCTGGCGGCCCTGATCGATGACTTGGATCGGATGCATGCCCGAGAGTGTAACGAAAAGGGCCGGCCTACGCTGGGCAGGCCGGCCCTTCGGAGACGGCTTTCAGGCGCGGACCTTCTCCTCGGCCGGGGTCCATTCGGTGCCGCGCACCAGCCGCTTGCCAGCGCGCAGCAGCAGGTGCGGCAGGTCGGCCAGGGTCAGCGCCGGACGGCGTGCTTCGGCGATCAGTGCCAGCCGGACTGGCCCCGAGGCACGCGGATCGATGCTCAGCACGATCTCGTCACCGCGCCGCAACAGCAGGCTGCTGCCGCAACGGAGCCAGTAATCCTCCGAATCGTTCTCGCGGGTCACCCAGATATCCACACCTTTGGCATCTTCCACAAACAGACGTTGGGCGGCGTGCATCGACAGTGCGGTGACTTCGCCTGGGTTCAGCGTAAAGACGGTCGTTGTGAGCAAGGCTTTCATGGTGGTTCTCCAGGTTCCCGGGGGCGCCGCCGTATTGTCGGAATGGCCGGAACTGGCTTGGTGACTGGACCAGAACAGTTCCGGGTGTTGTTGGCGGGATCCGGTGCATTGGATTCTAGTGACTCCCAACAGCGCGGCAAAACGATATATATTGCGGTGTCTTGTTAGCACGACTCACATAGGGAAAGGGGTGCCGCCATGGCCTGGAGCGGGAGTTGGAGTCCGGATGACGCGCGCAGCTGGAAGCGGGAGTTTCCGCGCCTGCCGGCGCTGGCCGCCCTGCGCACCTTCGAGGCGGCAGCGCGCCACGAGAGCTTTTCTCGCGCGGCCTCGGAGTTGTTCGTCACGCACGGTGCGGTCAGCCATCAGATCCGCGCGCTCGAAGAAGAACTGGGGCAGCCGCTGTTCGAGCGGCGCGGCAAGCGCGTGGTGCTGACCACCAGTGGCCGGCTCTATGCCGAGCGTGTCCGCGACGCGCTGCTGCAGATTGCCGATGCCACGCGCGTGCTGCAATCCGGCAATCGCGACAAACGCCTGACCATCAGCACCATGCCGTCTTTTGCCGCGCGCTGGCTGACGCCACGCATCGGCAGCTTTATCGAGCAGCACCCGGAACTGGAAGTGGAACTGCTGTCGTCGAACGCGCTGGTGGACTTTGCCAATGAAGAAGTCGACGCGGCCCTGCGCATGGGTAGCGGCCAGTATCCGGGCCTCTATACGGAGCGGCTGGTCGAGGACGTGTTCTTCCCGGTCTGCAGCCCGAACTTCAACGGCGGGCGCCTGCCCGAGCAGCCCGCGCACATGGCCGGCATGCCGCTGCTGCGCGGCGAGGGCGATCCGTGGAAACCGTGGTTCGAAGCCGCCGGGCTGGACTGGGCGGAGCCGACCAAGGGCCTGATGCTGCAGGATTCGTCACTGTTGTTGCAGGCCGCCGCCGAAGGCCAGGGCATTGCGCTGATCCGCTCGACGCTGGCCTACAACGACCTGCTGGCCGGGCGCGTGGTCAGGCTGTTCAACGTCAGCATTCCGTGTCCGTGGCTGCTCTACTTCGTCTCCACGCACGCCAGCCTGGAAACGCCCAAGGTGCAAGCCTTCCGACAGTGGCTGCTGCCCGAGATGGAACGCTTCAAGAACATCCTTTCTCAGTGGAAGTGAGCCGCCGCTAGTCTTCCGAGTCTTCTTCGTCCGACGACGTATCGGCCTTGGGCGCGGAGGTGGACTTCTTCCTGCCGCCCCGTCCCGCCCTCGGATGGGCCTGATCGTAGACCTTGGCCAGATGCTGGAAATCCAGCGAGGTGTAGACCTGGGTCGTGGACACGCTCGCATGGCCGAGCATTTCCTGCACCGCGCGCAGGTCGCCCGAGGATTGCAGCACATGGGTGGCAAACGAGTGCCGCAGCATGTGTGGATGGACGTGGCTGGGCACGCCGGCTGCCAGCGCCTGCTGGCGGATACGCTGCTGCACGGTGCTCGATGCGATCCGTCGGCCCCGCGTACCGAGGAACAGCGCATGCGTATCGTCGGGCGTGGCGTCGGGACGCAGCAGCGTCTGCCGCACGCCGAGCCAGGCGCGCAGCGCCTCCACGGCCTTGCTGCCCACCGGCACCGTGCGCCGGCGCGAGCCCTTGCCGATCACGGTCACCTCGGCACTGCGGAGATCGAGCCAGCCTTCCGAGCGGTAGTCGCCTTCTTCCGCATAGTGCACGTCGAGCTGGATCAGCTCGGATAGTCGCAGCCCGCTGGAATAGAACAGTTCGAACATCGCCTGGTCGCGGACCGCCTCCGCGGTATCGCCAGTGCGGTGCGACACCAGTGCGACGGCGTGCTCCACCGACAGCGCCTTCGGCAGCGGCTGACCGCGACGGGGCGCGCGCACGCCATCCACAGGATTGGCCGTCACGCCGTGCCCATACCGGGCCGCCCACAGATAGAAGCCGCGCCACGCCGACAACGAGCGGGCGATGGTGCGCGCGGAGAGACCGCCGCCGTGCATGCGGGCGGCGAACGATCGGATATGTCGGGTTTCGAGCGAGAGCAGCGGCACGCCCGCTGTCAGGCGCTGCGCGTTCTCTTGCAGCACGGCCAGGTCGTGGGCGTAGCTCGTCAGCGTGTGTTCGGCCAGCTTGCGGTTGGTGGCCAGCCAGTCGAGGTACTGCAGCACCAGCGGATCGGGTGTCGGCTTTTGCGACGAATTGCCTGCCGCCGCATCATCCTTGCCCTGCTGGTGGCTGCGCATGGCGAAAGGGTCAGTCGCGCAGGCGGTTCAGCGCGGCACCGGCCACTTCACCGATCTGCGCCAGATAGGCGGTGCCCATGCCTTCGTGGAAGCGTCGCGTCTCGGGCGAGCCCAGCACCAGCAGGCCGAATGCCGGCCCCGCAACCTCCTCGCCCGCCTTGGCCGGCGGACGCAGCGTCACCATCGCCAGCGAGGCGATATCGTCCCGCTCCAGCAGCGCAGCCGCCTCGAAGCCGCTGTTCGGGCCGCAGAACGGCGCGCGCAGACCTTCGGCAAAGAGACGCAGATCGTCGCTGGCAGCCTGCGCCACTTCCATATGGGAAAACGCCTCGCCCACGTTCCAGAGGCGCAGTGCCACGGCGGGCACGTCGAAGACCTGCTGCAGCCCATCCTGCACCGCATACGGCAGCGCGTGGGAATCCACCTCGGCCAGCAGGCGCAGTTGCCAATCGTGCAGGCGCTGTTGCGTGCGGTCGTTCTCGTGACCATGGCGCACCAGATCGGCCAGCTTCAGCTCCAGCCCCTTGTTCTTCTCGCGCAGGATTTCCATCTGGCGCTCCTGCAGCGACACCGCGCGATGGCTGTGCGGGCTGGTCAGTTGCACGGTGGCGAGCAGTTCGGCGTGGTCCTCGAAGAACTGCGGGTTGCTTTGCAGATAGGCGGCGACGTCTTGGGCGTTCATAGGCTTCTACTGTGTTCAGTCCGTACTTTTACGAGGCGCAGTGTAGCCGACTCGGGTCCGGCTCAGGTCTGGATCAATCGCTTCTGGCGGGAGATGCTCATCAGGATGCCGATGCCCATGCCCAGCGTCACCAGCGCCGTGCCCCCGTAACTCAGCAGCGGCAGCGGCACACCCACCACGGGCAGGATCCCGCTCACCATGCCCATGTTCACGAATGCGTAGGTGAAGAAGATCAGCGTGATGGAGCCTGCCAGCAGCCGTGAGAACAATGTCGGCGCGTTGGCGGCAATATAAAGCCCCCGGAAGATCAGCAGCAGGTACAGCACCAGCAGCACGGCATTGCCGATCAGCCCGAACTCCTCCGAATACACCGCGAAGATGAAGTCGGTGTGCTTTTCCGGGATGAACTCCAGGTGGGTCTGCGTGCCCTTGAGCCAGCCCTTGCCGGCCACGCCGCCCGACCCGATCGCGATGATCGACTGGATCGTGTGGAAGCCCTTGCCGAGCGGATCGGTGGTCGGGTCCAGCAGCGTGCAGACACGGTGTTGCTGGTAGTCATGCAGTACCGGCCAGTTCACGCCCGGCTTGCACATATCGGTCTGGAAGGTCAGCAGCAGCGAGATCGCCACCACGCAGATGCCAAGCAGCGGCAAGATGATCTTCCACGACAGTCCGGCGAAGTAGATCACGTAGAGTCCGGCGGCCAGCACCAGCAGCCCCGTGCCAAGGTCGGGCTGCTTGGCGATCAGGCCCACCGGAATGCCGAGGATGACCAGCGCCACGATGAAGTCGAACCATCGGATCACCCCCTCGCGCTTCTGGAAGTACCACGCCAGCATCAGCGGCATCGAGATCTTCATGATCTCCGATGGCTGGATCACCATCCCGACATTGAGCCAGCGCCGCGCCCCCTTGCGGATCAGGCCGAACATCGCCACGGCGATCAGCAGCGCCACCCCTACCGTGTAGAGCGGCACCGCAATCCGCATCAGCAACTGCGTGGGCATGAAGGCAATCACGATCATCACCACGTACGACAGCAGGATGTTGCGAAGCTGGTCTTCCACGCGCCCCGGCATGTCGATGGCGGCGGAATACAGCGCCACGATGCCGGTGGCGAAAAGCAGGAAGACGATCAGGGCCAGCGGCTTGTCGAAGCCGGTCAGGGCCGTGCGGATCATCGAGATGACGCGGCGTTTGTCCATGGCGCGTCTCCTTTACTGTGAGGCGTTGTTGCGTGGCGCGCCGGCGTCCGCCACTTCGGCGGGCTTGACCGGCCGCGCACGCGGCTTGGGCGCCGGCGCGGAGGCAGCGGCCGGGGTGGCGCGCGCTGGCGTGGGAGGTGCCGGCGGTGCGGAGGCGGCCGGCTTGCTGTGGCCCAGCGCCCGGAGCATGCGGGCATCGAGCGTCGCCACCGCCGAGGCCGGCGCAATCGCGGCCGGGTCCAGTTGCGTGGCGATGGAGTCGGACGCCGACCGGGCCGATGGCACCGACGCCGCGGCCACCGCGCCCGGCGCGCTGGCGCTGGCCGAGGCTTCGGTCATGGCGCCCGGTGCCGTCTGCATCACCGTGGCGGAGGCCGCATTGGCGGTCAGGCCCGTGGTGAACACGCTGGGCGTATCCACTGGCGGCCGGCCACCGGCGCGCTCGCGCTCCTCGGGCGGCGGCGCGCTGGCCTGCAGTTCCTCGGGCCACTTGCGCAGCAGGTAGTAGTCCATCACCTTGCGCGCGATAGGCGCCGCCACCGCTGCGCCGAAACCGGCGTTCTCGACGATCAGCGCCAGTGCGATCTTCGGCTTGTCGGCAGGCGCGAAAGCGGTGTACAGCGAGTGGTCGCGCTTGCGCTCCTCCAGCGCATGGTGGTTGTACTTCTCGCCCTTGGCCAGCGTGTACGTCTGCGCCGTGCCGGTCTTGCCCGCCGATTCGTACGCCGCGCCCGCGAACACGCGTGCCGCCGTACCGTTGTGCGTCACGGCGACCATCGCCTTCTTGATCACGTCGATATCGGACTGCTTGAACGGCAGCCGGTAGCTTTCCTTGGGCACGGTCAGCGTGCGCTCGCGCGTGACAGAGTTCTCCACCGCCTTCACCAGGTGAGGCTTCATCGCCGCGCCGTTGTTGACGATGATCGACACGGCATTGGCCAGTTGCAGGATCGTGAAGCTGTTGTAGCCCTGTCCGATCCCTAGCGAAATCGTTTCGCCGTCATACCACTTCTGCTGCTCCGGCTTGCGGTACGCCTTGCGCTTCCATTCGGTGGACGGCAGGATGCCTTTGCTCTCGCCCTCGATGTCGATGCCCGTGATCTGGCCAAAGCCCAGCGGCTTCATGAAATCGTGGATCGCATTGACACCCATGTCGCGTGCCAGTGCGTAGTAGTAGGTATCGCACGACTGGACGATCGATGACTGCATGTCCACCCAGCCGTGGCCGCCCGGCTTGTCGTCGCGGAACGTGTGGTTGCCCAGCGTGAAGAAGCCGGGATCGTGCATGCCCCACGCGGCCGTGCGCTTGCCCGTGGTCAGCGCGGCCAGCGCCATGAACGGCTTGTACGTGGAGCCCGGCGGATACGTGCCGCGCAGCGGCCGGTTCAGCAGCGGCTTGTCCGGCGAGTTGTTCAGTTCGTCCCAGGTCTTGGAATCGATCCCTTCCACGAACAGGTTGGGGTCGTAGGTCGGCTTGGAGACGAACGCCAGGATGTCGCCGGTTTCCGGTTCGATGGCCACCAGCGCGCCACGGCGATCCCCGAAGAGCTGTTCGGCCAGTTGCTGCAGCCGGATGTCCAGCGAGAGGATCAGGTTGTTGCCGGGCGTGGCCGGCGACGTGGACAGCGTGCGGATGGGACGCCCGCCCGCGCTGACTTCCACTTCCTCGAAACCCGTCAGGCCGTGCAGCTCGGTCTCGTAGCTTTGTTCCAGTCCGATCTTGCCGATGTAATTGGTGCCCTTGTAGTTGTCAGCGTCCTTGCGCGGATCGTACTTGGCGCCCTCGGCGTCGTTGGCCTCGTCCATGGCCTCGATCCGCTCCTGGTCGCGCTGCGAGATCCGGCCGAGGTAGCCCACCACGTGGCTGGCCGATTCGCCCAGCGGATACTGGCGGAACAGGCGAGCGCGCACATCGACGCCCGGAAAGCGGAAGCGCTGGGCGGAGAACTTGGCCACTTCCTCGTCGGTCAGCTGGCTGCGCAGCGGCAGGCTCTCGAAGCTGCGCGATTCTTCCATCACCCGCTTGAAGCGGCGGCGGTCGCGCGGCTGGATATCGATCAGCCCCGACAACGCCTCGATGGTGTTGTCGAGCGTGTCGGTCAGCTTGGACGGTGTGATTTCGAGCGTGTACGCCGAGTAGTTGCGCGCCAGTATCACGCCGTTGCGGTCCATGATGATGCCGCGATTCGGCTCGATCGGCGCCACGGAGATGCGGTTGTCCTCGGCCTTGGCCGAGTACTGGTCGTGCTTGTACCACTGCAGCCACACGAAGCGGGTCATCAGCAGGCCAAAGCAGATGACCGTGAACAGGGCGGCAGCCGCCACGCGGATGCGGAAGCGGCCGATTTCCAGTTCGACGTTGCGGATTTCGGTCATGGCGGTACTGCGGGCGGCGGTGTCAGGGTGTGTGGGAGCTGGCGCTAGATCGGACGCGTCTCGTCGACGTCGCTCGATCGGCGTTGCGGCGCCAGCAGCAGCGCGGTGGCCATCGGCCACAACACGGCCTCGATAACCGGGGCCAGCAGCAGGGGCCAGTCCGGCAACGGCGCACCCATGGCCAGGCGGATCAGCACCGGCACCGCGTGCGCGATGAACAGCAGCGGCATCACGTGCAGGGCCTGGGTGTAGACCGAGAACCAGAGCACGCGGCGGTGAATCGTGATTGCAAAGTACGCCAGCAGGGTATAGGCCAGCGCGTGCTCGCCCAGCAGGCGGGCGTCATGCACATCCATCAGCAGGCCGAGCAGGAACGCCACGCCCATGCCCACCTTGCGGGGCTGGTGGATGTTCCAGAACACCAGCACCAGCGCCACCATGTCCGGGATCCACAGCGTGGTGCCCCACGGCATCAGGTTGAACAGGAACGCCAGCACGAAGGTCAGTGCGATAAAAACGGGATTGACCGGGCGCAGCAGGTATTGGGACGTCGTCACTGGGCGGACTCCGGAGATTTCTGCTTGTCGGCTTTCTCGGACTTGTCGGCGGCCTTTTGCTCGGCACCGGCGCGCGCCGCAGCCGAACGGGCACCCTTCTCGGCCTTGGTCGGTGCAGCCTCCTGCGCCGGACGCGGCGCCAGCCCCGACTCGTAGCGCACCACCAGCAACTGGCGGTGCGACCGCACGCCGGCCACGGGCTCGCAGTACACGCGCGAGAATGCGGTGTCGGCCTTGCGCTCGATCTGGACGATCTTTGCCACGGGCAATCCCGGCGGATAGGTGCCGTCAAGGCCCGACGTCACGAGCAGGTCGCCCTGCTGCAGGTCGGCAGAAGCGGCCATGAAGCGCAGATCCAGCAGGCCGGCACGCGCGCCGCCAAAGGCCACGCTGCGCAGGCCGTTGCGCACCACCTGCACGGGAATCGCCTGGTCCTTGTCGGTCAGCAGCGTCACTTCGGACTGGAACGGCGATACGCGCGTGACCTGTCCGATCACGCCACGCTCGTCGATCACCGGATAGCCGGCACGCAGGCCCTGCGAACTGCCACGGTCGATGACGATGCGCTGGCTGTACGGGTCGCGTGCGTCGTACAGGATTTCGGCTGCCGTCACCGGCGTGGCCGATTGCTGTTCCAGATTCAGCAGCTTGCGCAACTGGCCGTTCTCGGCCTCCAGCTGCGCCTGGCGCACGGCCGCATTGGCCTGCTCCACGGCGCTGCGGCGCAGCTCGCGATTCTCGGTGGCCAGTGTGACCGAAGATTGGGCGTAGTCGAAGACGCCGCGCATCGCATCGCGCGGCACCAGGACGAGGCGCTCCACCGGCATCAGCACGGTAGCGGCCACCTGGCGGGCAATGCGCATGGCGTCAAAGCGCGCGTCGACGATCAGCAGCGCCAGCGCGATCGCCACGAAGACGACCAGACGCGCGACTGCCGATGTACCTTGCTTGAAGAGCGGCGGTGGAGAGTAATCCATTTACCGGTGCGCGGGCGAAACCATTCCGCCAGCGCGTCCGGGCGGCCCTTGCAGGGCGCGCCGGAACGGGCTGGCGGGGGAAGACATCAGGGGATGGAGGGGAGCGGCGACGCCAGGCTTCACGTCGCGCCCCCGGCCTCGTGTTACTCGTACGAGAAAATGCTGCCGAGCTTGTCCATGCGTTCCAGCGCCATGCCGGAGCCGCGCACCACGCAGGTCAGCGGATCCTCGGCCACCAGCACCGGCAGGCCCGTTTCCTCGGCCAGCAGACGGTCCAGGTCGCGCAGCAGCGCACCGCCACCGGTCAGCATCATGCCGCGTTCGGCGATGTCGGCACCCAGTTCCGGCGGGGTCTGTTCCAGCGCGATCTTCACGGCCGAGACGATCTGGTTCAGCGGATCGGTCAGGGCTTCGAGGATTTCGTTCGACGACACCGTGAACGCGCGCGGAATGCCTTCGGACAGGTTGCGGCCCTTGACTTCCATTTCGCGCACTTCCGAACCCGGGAACGCCGAGCCGATTTCCTTCTTGATGGCTTCGGCGGTCTGTTCGCCGATCAGCATGCCGTAGTTGCGGCGGATGTAGTTGACGATGGCCTCGTCAAACTTGTCGCCGCCCACGCGGACCGAACCCTTGTAGACCATGCCGCCCAGCGAGATGATGCCCACCTCGGTGGTGCCGCCGCCGATATCCACGACCATCGAACCCGACGGCTCCGACACGGGCAGGCCCGCGCCGATGGCAGCCGACATCGGCTCCTCGATCAGGTACACCTGGCTGGCACCGGCGCCCAGCGCCGATTCGCGGATGGCGCGGCGCTCCACCTGGGTGGAGCCGCACGGCACGCAGATGATGATGCGCGGGCTCGGACGCAGCAGCTTGGTGTCGTGCACCATCTTGATGAACTGCTTGAGCATCTGCTCGGTCACGGTGAAGTCGGCAATCACGCCGTCCTTCATCGGGCGGATGGCCTCGATGTTGCCCGGCACCTTGCCCAGCATCTGCTTGGCTTCCTTGCCCACGGCGGTGATCGTCTTCTTGGCGTTGGGACCGCCTTCCTGGCGAATGGCCACGACCGACGGCTCGTCCAGGACGATGCCCTTGTCGCGCATGTAGATCAGGGTGTTGGCGGTGCCCAGGTCGATGGCCAGGTCGTTGGAGAAATAGCTACGGAGAAATCCGAACATCAGGAATCCTGTCTTCTGTTGGTTCGCGAGTATGCGAAGCGGCCGGCGCCGCATGCGGCCCGGCCACGAATACGTTTGCAAGGGTGATGGTTCACGGTCCCCCAGGTGCGGGCGGCAATTGCCAGCCCGGCCCCGGCGCGCCCGTTGCCACCGGTGCGTCGAGCCCCGGGCACCTGCGGCGTTTCCGCGCGCCGGCGCGTGCAGCACGCCGGACCTACGGGAACCTTTGATTAAACTCTGCGCGAAAGTTCGCCGCCAGTGGGCCTGCCAGGACAAAAAACCTGACAATGCAGAAGCCTAATCGGAGGAACCAGTTTGTTACGACTGAAAATGCGATGAAAACCGGCCGTTAATCCTCGGTCCGGCCATGGAGCAGGCACACTACTGTTGCACCCTGCCATTGCACTCTGTTGCAAGTCTGCGACGCCCAACCGCTGAAAGCCGGGTTCCGCATCGAAAACTGCACCTGGGATGCCGCTTCGACATTTGCCCGATTCCTTTTCGGAACCTGCGGCTGTGCCGATGGCATCACCGTCAGGCCACCTTGCCGCAGCCCAAGTGGAGTGCGCGTTGCGGGAAGCCTGCAGCGCGTAATGATACCTTATAATTCACGCTGTTTCGGGGCGTTTGGACCCCGAAAAACTTGTAACTTCGACGATCCTGGGGTGTCCCCGGGTGCATCCGTCCGGTACGCCCTGGCTCGCGCCATGATGACCGGCGCATGACGCCCATCCGGCACCCCGACGGCCGCCCGGACGTGGCGAGGTGACCGCCGGCCCCGTGCCCGCGCCCCCGCAGCGCGTGCGGCCGCAACACCTCCGGTCCCCTGGGACTGAACCGTGCGCTCTTCGCAGCGCCGCACCAAGCCATGGCTCTCGAACTCTCCGACGTCAAGCGCATCGCGCACCTGGCCCGCATCGAAACCACCGATGCCGAGGCCGAACAGACGCTTGTCCAGCTGAACAATTTCTTCACCCTCGTGGAACAGATGCAGGCGGTGGATACCACCGGCATCGAGCCGCTGGCCCACCCGCTGTCCGCCGTGCGCGATATCGCCCAGCGCCTGCGCGAGGACGCCGTGACCGAGAGCGACCGCCGCGCCGACTACCAGCGCCCGGCACCGGCCACAGAGAACGGCCTGTATCTCGTACCGAAGGTCATCGAGTGACGCGCGGCCCCGCCCGTCCGTCCTCCCATCCAGACGCCATCTGACCCGACATGACCTTTTCCGCTGATTCCGTGACTTCCCTGCGCCAGATCGCCGACGCACTGGCCGCGCGCACCGTCTCCGCCGAGGAACTCGCGCGCGACTACCTGGCGCGCATCGACGCCGCCAAACACCTCAACGCCTTTGTCGACGTCAATCCCGACCTGACGCTGGCGCAGGCCCGCGCCGCCGACGAGCGCCGCGCCAACGGCCAGGCCGCGCCGCTGACCGGCGTGCCGATTGCCCACAAGGACGTCTTTGTGACGCGCGGCTGGAAGTCCACCGCCGGCTCGAAGATGCTTGCCGGCTACGAAAGCCCGTTCGACGCCACCGTGGTGGAGCGCCTGGGCGCCGCCGGCATGGTGACGCTGGGCAAGACCAATATGGACGAGTTCGCGATGGGCTCCTCCAACGAGAACTCGTACCAGGGCGTGGTGCGCAACCCGTGGAACACCGAGTACGTGCCCGGCGGTTCGTCGGGTGGCTCCGCTGCCGCCGTGGCCGCTGGCCTGGCGCCTGCCGCCACCGGCACCGACACGGGGGGCTCGATCCGCCAGCCGGCTTCGTTCTCGGGCATCACGGGGATCAAGCCCACGTATGGCCGCGTGTCGCGCTACGGCATGATCGCGTTCGCGTCGTCGCTGGACCAGGGCGGCCCGATGGCCCATTCGGCCGAAGACTGCGCGCTGCTGCTCAATACGATGGCTGGCTTCGATCCCAAGGATTCCACGAGCCTCGCGCCCGCGCAGGGCGGTGTGGACGAAGACTTCACGCGCCTGCTGGGTCAGCCGCGTGCTGGCGCATCGGCCTCGCAGCCGCTGGCCGGCCTGCGCATCGGCCTGCCGCGCGAGTACTTCGGCAAGGGTCTCTCCGCCGATGTGGAAAGGACCGTGCGCGCCGCGCTGGCCGAGTACGAGAAGCTGGGCGCCACGCTGGTTGACGTCTCGCTGCCCAAGACCGAACTGTCGATCCCGGTGTACTACATCATCGCGCCGGCCGAGGCTTCGTCGAACCTGTCGCGCTTCGACGGCGTGCGCTACGGCCATCGCGCCGCCGAGTACCGCGACCTGCTCGACATGTACAAGAAGAGCCGCGCCGAAGGCTTCGGCGCCGAGGTCAAGCGCCGCATCATGGTGGGTACGTACGTGCTGTCGCACGGTTATTACGACGCCTATTACCTGCAGGCACAGAAGATCCGCCGCATCATCGCCGACGATTTCCAGCGCGCGTTTGCCGAGTGCGACGTGATCATGGGCCCGGTGGCGCCCAGCGTGGCGTGGAAGCTGGGCGAGAAGACGGCCGATCCGGTACAGATGTACCTGGCCGATATCTTCACGCTGTCCACCAGCCTGGCTGGCCTGCCCGGCATGAGCGTGCCGGCTGGCTTCGGCGACGGCAACATGCCCGTAGGCCTGCAACTGATCGGCAACTACTTCGACGAAGCACGCCTGCTGCAGGTGGCCCATGCGTTCCAGCAGGCCACCGACTGGCACCTGCGCCGTCCGGCCTGAACGCCGGAGTGACGAAGCAATGACGCGCCTGTCTGCCCTCTCTCACAAGCTGCCGGTCTCTGCCCGGCTGCTTGCCGCGCTGCTGCTGGCCGCCACGCTGGCCGGCTGCCAGATTCCGTTCATGGGCCGCTCCACGCCCATCGCGGCACGCGACATCGACCTCGTCGGCAATTGCCAGCGCACCGAGGAAGATGGTTTCCGCGAGGACGCACAACTGCGTGTGGCGGACAACACCGTGCAGCAATTGCAATGGAAGCTGTGGGTAGGCAAGCGCGGTTCGTGCAGCTTCAACCTGGCCGATTTCCGTCAGGTCCGCAAGACGCCGCATATCGAGTTGCGCGCCAACGACGGCAGCGCGTGCAAGCTGATGGTCTGGCAGGACCCGCGCCGCGTGACGCTGGCGCATGCGGGCTGTCAGGCGCGCTGCTCGCCGGGCATTTACGAGGAAGCCTGGCCCGTGATGTTCGAGCCGGGCACCGGCGCCTGCGCGACTACGCGCTGACGCTTATCGTCGATCACCCTCATCTCCATGCCGCGTCCGCCGCTTCCCGCCTCCACTGCCTCGCACCTGGTTCCGACCCGGGTGGGGCGCTGGCTGCGTGGCGCGCTGGCGGCCTTGGCGATGGGCGTGGCGCTGATGCCCACGGCACCGGCCCAGCCGGTGGCGTCGCTGGCCCCGACAACGCCGGTGGTGCCGCTGACGGCGCCGGTCAATGGATCGACAGCATCTGTCACCACATCGGCAAACGAACCATCGGCCACGCTCATCCGGCTTCCAGCCGAGCCGGGCACGCCGGCCCTGACTGCATACTGGTTCACGCCGCGTGAAGGCTCGCTCGCGCGCAGCCAGCCGTTGCCGGTGGTGGTGGCCTTGCACGGCTGCGGCGGTCTCGTGGACATGCGCGTGGCAGCCAGGCGCGCAGGAACGATCGAGGAAGTGATCGACCCTGCCGCCGCGTTGCAGGGCCGCTATCGCGAGTATGCGCAGTGGCTCACCGAGCGCGGCTATGCGGTGTTGATGCCCGACAGCTTCAGCCCGCGCGGCAAGGCGCAGGGCATCTGCACCGAAGCCCTCGATGCCCGCTCGATCGACGACCGCACGCGGCGCGCCGATGCGCTGGCGGCACTGCGCTGGGTATCGAAGCAACCGACCATCGACGCGCGGCGCATCGTGCTGCTGGGCTGGTCCAACGGTGCGCAGGCCGTGCTGGCGACGATCGACGCCAGCCGCCCGTGGCCAGCCGCCACGCCCAACGTAGAGCGCGCGGTGGCGTTCTATCCCGGCTGCCGGCGCGCGGTGCAGCAACATGATTTCCGGTTGCGTACGCCGTTGCTGCTGATGATTGGCGGCGCCGACGACTGGACGCCCGCCACGCGCTGCGCGATGCTGCAGAACGCGGTGCAGTCCCGCCAGCCCGGCGCGCGATTTCGGCTGGAGATCTATCCCGGCGCGTACCATGGCTTCGACGGCACCAGTGAACTTCATGTGCGGCGCGATATCGCCGCACGGCACGGCAGCGGCGTGACCGTGGGCGGCGATGCCGTGGCCCGCGTGGCCGCGCTGGCCCAACTCGACTCCTGGCTCGCGAGTCCCGACCCCTGACACCGGGGTATTGGATTCGACGAACCCATCTTCAGATACAGATACAGATACAGATTCAGAAAGACAAGGAATACGCCATGCAATGGGAAGTGGTGATCGGCCTGGAGACGCACACGCAGCTCTCCACGGCTTCCAAGATTTTCTCCGGTACCTCCACCGCGTTCGGCGCCGAGCCCAACACGCAGGCTTCGCCCGTGGATCTGGCGCTGCCCGGCGTGCTGCCCGTGCTGAACCGTGGTGCCGTCGAGCGCGCCATCCAGTTCGGCCTGTCGATCGATGCGAAGATCGCGCCGCGCAGCATCTTCGCGCGCAAGAACTACTTCTATCCTGATCTGCCCAAGGGTTACCAGATCAGCCAGTACGAGATCCCCGTGGTGCAGGGCGGCCAGATCACGATCCAGGTGGAAGGCAAGCAGGGCGTCTACGAGAAGACCGTCAACCTGACGCGCGCCCACCTTGAGGAAGACGCGGGCAAATCCCTGCACGAAGACTTCGCGGGCATGACCGGCATCGACCTGAACCGCGCCGGCACGCCGCTGCTGGAGATCGTCACCGAGCCGGAAATGCGCAGCTCGGCAGAGGCCGTGGCTTATGCCAAGGCGCTGCACTCGCTGGTGGTCTGGCTCGGCATCTGCGACGGCAACATGCAGGAAGGCAGCTTCCGTTGCGATGCCAACGTGTCCGTGCGCCCGGTGGGCCAGAAGGAGTTCGGCACGCGCCGCGAGATCAAGAACCTGAACTCGTTCCGCTTCCTGCAGCAGGCCATCGACTACGAAGTACAGTGGCAGATCGCCGAGATCGAGGACGGCCGCGATATCGTCCAGGCCACGGTGCTGTTCAACCCGGACACCGGCGAGACCCGCGCGATGCGCACCAAGGAGGACGCGCACGACTACCGCTACTTCCCGGACCCGGACCTGATGCCGCTGGAAATCGACGCAGCATGGATCGAGCGTGTGCGCAGCGAACTGCCCGAACTGCCGGCCGCGATGCAGGCGCGCTTTGTGTCGCAATACGGACTGTCGGCCTATGACGCCAGCACGCTGACCGCGACCAAATCGCTCGCCGCGTATTTCGAGGCCGTGGTGACGGAAGTGGGCGCTGCCAGCGCCAAGCCCGCCGCCAACTGGCTGATGGGTGACGTGGCATCGCAACTGAATCGCGACGGCATCGGCATCGACGAAGCGCCGGTGCGCCCCGCCCAACTGGCGAAGCTTCTTGCGCGCATCACCGACGGCACCGTATCGAACAACACGGCCAAGAAGGATGTGTTCCCGGCGATGTGGGCGGGTGAGTCGGGCGGCGACGCCGACGCGATCATCGCCGCGAAGGGCCTGAAGCAGATGTCCGACACCGGCGAGCTGGAAAAGATCATCGACGACGTGCTGGCCGCCAACGCCAAGTCGGTCGAGGAATTCCGCGCCGGCAAGGAAAAGGCGTTCAACGCACTGGTGGGCCAGGCCATGAAGGCCACCAAGGGCAAGGCCAACCCGGCCCAGGTCAACGACCTGCTGAAGAAGAAGCTGGGCTGAGTTTTTTCGGCTTTGGTAGTGCAAACGGCCACGCGCGAGCGTGGCCGTTTTTGTTTCTCCCCTCTCCCGCACGCGGGAGAGGGGAGAAAAGAACGGCTAGCGGATAAGGCGCCTCATCGAGCAGTTTCCAGTGCCACGATCCCCACAGGGAATGGATTGGCGCATGGGGTTTCCCCACCCCATCGTCACCCCCTCAATCCATGGTTTGCCGCTTCGTTGTCTGGAAGGATGACCTGGCCGTCGGTGATGCCGTGCCAGGTACCGCATGCCGATGGCTTCTCTTGAACTCGACGACTTTAGGAGCATTGCCATGGCAGACCAGCAGGGTATTCGTTTCTTTCGAGTGAACACTGGGTGGAGCGAGGACGCCTCCGCGACAGGCGGCGACACGGTGGCGGTGGGTCCGGCTGCCGTGGCCACCGGCACGGAGAACATGGCGTTCGGCATCCTGTCGCGCGCCACCGGCGAGCACAACTCGCTGGCCATTGGCGGCGTGGTGCAGGCCACCGGCACACGAGCACTGGCCATCGGCGGGCACTCGGCGGCGTCGGCGCACGCGGCACAGGCGTTCGGCGCGGACAGCAAGGCCAGCGCCGAGAGTGCGCTGGCACTGGGTTACCTGAGTGCAGCGATTGGGGCGCGCAGTGTGGCACTGGGCGCCGAAAGCTCAGCCGACCGTGACGATGTGGTGTCCGTGGGCAACAGCGCGCGCAAACGGCCCATCGTGAACCTGGGTGACGGCGAAATTGCCGAGGCCAGCACCGATGCAGTCAACGGCCGACAGCTCTACGCGACCAACCAACGTGTGATTGCGCTGGAGAACAGCACGGCCGGCATCCGCTACTTCCGCGTGAAGAGCACCAAGTCCGATGGCGTAGCGAGCGGTGATGATGCCGTGGCCATTGGCCCTGCGTCTGGCGCTGCCGGCCCGGGCAGCCTCGGCATCGGCTATGCAGCCCGCGCCCTCGGCGGACTGGGCTCGATTGCAGTGGGCAGCAGTTCGGTCAGTACCGCCGACTATGCCCAGGCGTTCGGCGTGCGGGCGTATGCCGCAAGCTCTGGCGATGTGGCGATCGGGTTTAACACGCAGACCAATGGCGGAGGTCAGGCCGCATTGGCGGCTGGCTTCAATGCCAGTGCATCGGCCGCAGAAACGGTGGCGCTAGGCCTGCAGGCCCGCGCTACCGCGCAAGGCGGTGTCGCGATTGGCGCTCGCACGCAAGCCGGAAACGCGGGCTCCGCCGTGTTCGGCCACGAGTCCAGTGCCACTGCCGACAACGGCACGGCGGTGGGTCGCGCTGCCGCGGTGACCGCGGCGAATGGCGTTGCCCTTGGCGCCGGATCCACATGCGACCGCACTAACTCGGTATCGGTGGGCAGTCCCGACGCGCGTCGGCAATTGGTCAATGTCGCGGACGCCACCGCACTGAACGACGCCGTCAATCTGGCCCAGCTGCGTGCCGTGACTGGGGAACTGGAAGGCCTGCGGGCAAGGATCGCCGCGCTGGAGGCGGGTCGATAACATCGGCGCGGATGGCGTTTGGAAACGCCCGGCTTGCTCCCCTCTCCCGCAAGCGTGAGAGGGGAGCAACCGCTCCGATTACTCTCGCTAATCCTCCGGCGGCAACTGGCGCGGATGGATCAGCGTTTTTCCAGAGCCGCCACCCTGGCCTGCAGCTTGGCCAGTTCCGCGCGCATGGCGAGGTACATCGCAAAGTTGACCGCGTCACCCGGTGCGCTGGCATCTGCCACGTTGATGAGTTGGCGAGGCTGCTCTGCCGTGCCGATGGACACCGAAGCGTCGCGGTCGCATACGGAACCTGCGCCGAGCGCCACACCGTTTGTCACCGTCACCACGGCGGCGCAACCCAGCGCCGTACTCTTCTCGGCAGCGCTCGCAGCATTGCTGCCCAGCGCGGTACTGTCGAGGCCGCCGCATTCGGCCGCCCAGCCGATGGCGATGCCGTTCTGGCCCGGCGCCTTGGCGCTGGAACCGATCGCCACCGTTCCCGAACTGAGGCTGCTGGCGAGGTAGCCGACGGACACGGCATCGCCGGGTCCGAATGCGCTGGCATCCAGGCCAATGGCCACGCTGTTGTTGCCCTCCACCACGGCGCGCGGTCCAACACCCACGCTGTTGGTACCAGTGACCGACGCATCGGCCTCATCGCTATTCACACGAAAGTATTCGATTCCCGTCATGTTTCGCTCCAGAAGGTTGACCCGAACGGAAGCCGCGGCTTCCAACGAACCCCAGACGCGGTGCGCCGGGGCTGAGGCCATCATTCCAAAGGGCGCGCTACCGGGGAATGGATGCGCGCGGAGCTAGATGGATGGGAACGTCACGCCGGGGGCGGCGTCACCGGCACCACACTGACCTCCACCTCCACCGTATGCTCGCCGCCACCGACGATCACGCCGTGCAGCAGCGGCACGTCGCTGTAGTCGCGTGCGATGGCAAGCGTGACGTGGCGCGTATCGGCCAGCATGTCGTTGGTGGGGTCGAGATCGATCCAGCCCGTGACCGGGCACCAGACGCCGGCCCATGCGTGCGAGGCATCGGCACCGAGCAGGCGCGGCTCGCCCGGTGGTGGATCGGTGCAGAGATAACCGCTGACATATCTTGCGGCGAGTCCGATCGAACGCAGGCAGCCGATCATCACCTGGGCAAAGTCCTGGCACACGCCGCTGCGTTGCGCGAAGGCTTCCAGCGCAGGGGTATGCACTTCGGTGGTTTCGGCGTGATATTCGAAATCCGCGTGGATGCGATGCATCAGGTCGATGGCGCCCGCCGCCACCGGGACGCCGGGCCGGAAGCTGCGCAGCGCGTAGGCGCGCAAGTCCGCGTGCAGCGACACGTTTGGCGACGCGTAGACGAATTCCGATTCCGCATGGAAAGGCTGCCCCGCGCGGTAGCGCAGTTGCTGCGCCGCGTCTTCCCACTTGCGTCCGGCCTCGGGATCGAAATCCCGCCAGCGCGGTACAAGCGTCACCGTACTGCGCGAAGTCAGTTGCATCGATTCGTGCGGCGCGTCGAGCATGAAGTGCAGCACATTGTTGCCGAACGCATCGGTGCGCACGTGCTGGTGCAGAGGCGCCGGTTCGATAACCGTGGCGTGATCGCCCACCTGCTGCCACGCGTACGGCGGCGGCGTGACCACGGCACGTTGCTGGGCGTGTTCCACGGGCCACGCGTACTGATACCGCGTGACGTGGTGCACATCGAGCGTGGTCGGCGCATCCGGTGGCACGGTCTGCGGCGCCGCCGCAGTGTTCTGGGCTTCGCTCATGGCAGGTCCGTCTCCGGCGCCACGCCCGCGTGACTGAAATAGCGCCCGCCGATTTCATCGGACAGCTTTGCCATGCGTGCGCCAAGTTGATCGCACAGTGCGGCGAGCTTGGGATATCGGCCTGCTTCGCTCTGGCAGAGCAGCGAGCGCGATGGCAATGCGTCGAGTGGCGGCAGCAATTCGGCCAGCGGCACGCGGCTCTGCCCCGTGGCACCGGTCGGCAGTTGCGCGAGCTTCTCGCGCAGGCGGTCCAGCACGCCATAGAGGCCACGCGGATTGGTCGGCTCGAGCACCACCAGATCGACAAGTGCCGCCACGTCGGTGCGTCCCGGAAACAACGCGCGATAGGTCAGCGTGCTGTCAAACAAATGCAGCAGCAGATCGAACCCGCTGCGCGACTCCAGCGCACCGCTGCCTTCCGCCACTTCCAGAAACAGCGCGAGCGTGCCGAGCCGTTCTATGTGTCGGCCGACGAATACCAGTCGCCACGCCTCGTCGCGCGTCATGCGATCGCCCTGCGCGCCGCTGATGGCGCCCAACTGCATCGACAGGTGTTCCAGCGCGCCCAGCACGCGCAGGCGGTCGTACGCGCCATCGGCGTGACCGGCTGTGCCTGCGGCACACCGCGCACCGGCCATCGCATCCTGGAAGTCGTTACGTGCCGCGAGGATCGTGCGCCAGTGGTCGTTGGAGAGCCGGTTGCGGATCTCGTTGGCGGCACGTGCGTGCGCGGCCAACGTGTTCATGAGTCCCGATATCGCACTCACATCGGCCAGCGCCGACACCAGGCTGCGTTCGAACACCCGCAACGATGCCTGCGGCGATGGTGTCTGCGGCGGCACCAGTCCGAACCACTGTGCAAGCTGGCCGATCATGTTCAGCGTGCCGTCATCGGTCTCGTCATTCGATTCGATCGAGCCGAGGATCTGGCGACACACGCGCACCACGTTCTCCGCGCGCTCGGCGTAACGGCCGGCCCAGAACAAATTCTCCGCCGCACGGCTCGACACCGCGAGCGGACGCGTGGCCGCTTGCAGTGCGGGCAGCGGTGGTGTCCCCGCGCGCGCGGCGCGTGCAGATTGCGGCAGTGGCATCAAGCCTTGCGCGGGTTGGCTCGACAGCACCCAGGTGTCGGCACTGGTGCCGCCCAGTTGCATCGACACCGCTTCCATGCCCGGCTTCGCCAATCGCATGAAGCCGCCCGGCATCACCTGCCATCCGCCCTTGCCATCGGCCACCGCGAATACGCGAAGCATGGCCGCACGCGAGGCGATCCGGCCGCCGCCATCTGCACTCGGCACCCAGCAGGGGGTGTGCGAGAGCGGCAACGGCGCCTGCAATGTGTAGCGATCAGGCGTGGCTGCGATGCGCGCACGCCATGCGCCGAGTTTCTGCAGGCCCTGCTCCAGTCCGAGCGGCGCATCGCCAGGCACGCGCGGATAGGTGGGCATCACGAATGCCTCGCCCAGCAGCCGCATCGCTTCTTCCTGCGCGGCGGCCTCGCCGCACCACCAGCTCATGACCGATGGCAGCACCAACTGCTCCCCCAGCAATGCCTGCGCGATGCCGGGCATGAAGCCGTGAATCGCCGGAGACTCCAGAAAGCCCGAGCCCGGTACGTTCGACACCACCACGTTTCCTGCACGCATCGCTTCGAGCAAACCCGGCACGCCGATGGTGGAATCGACGCGCAATTCCAGCGGATCGCAGAACACATCGTCGAGGCGGCGCAGGATCACGTCCACGCGCTCCAGCCCGCCGAACGTCTTCAGGTAGACCACATCGTTGCGCACGGTCAGGTCCTTGCCCTCGACCAGCGTAATGCCGAGGTAGCGCGCCAGGAACGTGTGTTCGAAGTACGTCTCGTTGAATGGTCCCGGCGAGAGCAGCACGATCTGCCGCCCCGTGCCCGGGGCCGTGCCGCCGTCCGCAGTGCCGGCCGGCGCGGCCTGCGCCAATGTCGAGATCAATTGCGCGAATGCGGGCGGCAGGCGCCGCACGCGCATCTCGCGGAACGCATCGGCGAACTGGCCCGAGATGATCAGCCGGTTCTCCAGCGCGTAGCCCATGCCCGATGGTGTTTCCGTGCGATGCGCGATCACCGTCCAGCCATCGTCCGTGTGCACGAGATCGACAGCAATGGTCTGCAGGAAGCTCTCGTTCGGTGGCCGATAGCCCTTGAGGGGACGCATATAGCCCGGATGCCCGTACACCAGCCCCGGTGGCAGCAGCCCCTGCTTGAGCAGCGTCTGCTCGCCATAGATATCGGCCATGATCGCGTTGGCCAGCGTGGCGCGCTGCGTCACGCCCGCTTCGATGGCCGCCCAATCCGACTCCGACACCAGAAACGGAAAGAGTTCGAGTTGCCACGCGCGCGTGCCGCCACCCTGATCGGCATAGACGTTGTACGTCACGCCGTTGTCGCGGATCTGGCGCGCCACCGCCGCCGCGTGCGCGTTCAGCGCATCGGGACGCAGGTCGTCGAGTTCAGAGAAGAAGCGGACCCAGGGTTCGCGCAACGTGCCGTCTGGCAGGCGCAGTTCGTCGCGATGGCCGTCGGGCACGGGCGGCGCCGACTGGCCCGCCAGTGCGGCAGGTCCGTCAGGTCCATCGGAGAGTAGCGACGGCTGCGAGGGCACGGCTGGGGGTTCTCCTGCAAAGCGATGAAGGGATCAATGGCGAGTGGCGGTCATCACGGCACCACATCGCGCAGGTCGAGCGTGAACGGAAACTCCAGGCTGCGTCGCGCCGGCGGCGCCACGGAACGTCCCGGCGTGTGCCCGATCGAAAAGAACCGCGCCAGGCGCCGGCTTTCCGCCTCGTATGCGTTGACCGGGAACGTCTCGTAATTACGGCCGCCGGGGTGCGAAACATGATACTGGCACCCGCCAAGGCTGCGATCCATCCACGTATCCACTACGTCGAACGTCAGCGGCGCATGCGACGGGATGGTGGGATGCAGCGCCGACGGCGGTGCCCACGCGCGGTAGCGCACCCCGGCCACGAACTCGCCGGCACGTCCCGTGGGCTGCAGTGGCACGGTCTGCCCGTTCACGGTGACGACGTGGCGGTTGTCGTTCATGCCCAGCACGCGCACCTCGATCCGCTCGACGGATGAATCCACGTAGCGCACCGTGCCGCCTACGCCGCCCTCCTCGCCCATGACGTGCCACGGTTCCAGCGCGTTGCGCAGGGACAGCGACAGGCCCGCCACATCCACCTCCCCCACGCGCGGGAAGCGGAATTCGAAATGCGGTGCAAACCAGGCCGACTCGAACACAAACCCGGCGGCGCGCATCTCGGCCAGCACGTCGTCGAAATCGATCTGCACGAAGGTGCTCAGCATGAAGCGGTCGTGCAGCGCCGTGCCCCAGCGCGACAGCTTGGCTGTGTAAGGCGTGCGCCAGAAACGCACCATCAGCGCGCGCAGCAGCAGTTGCTGCACCAGGCTCATGCGGGCGTGCGGCGGCATTTCGAACGCGCGCAGTTCCAGCAGGCCGAGCCGGCCCGTGGGGCCATCGGGCGAATACAGTTTGTCGATGCAGAACTCCGCGCGGTGCGTGTTGCCTGTCACGTCGATCAACAGGTTGCGCAGGATGCGGTCGATCAGCCAGGGCGGTACGTGTCCGCCGCCAGTGACTTCGCAGAGATCGAGTTGTCGACGCAGTTCATCGAACGCAATGCCGAGTTCGTAGACCTGATCGTTGCGCGCCTCGTCCACGCGCGGCGCCTGGCTGGTAGGTCCGATGAACAGGCCCGAGAACAGGTACGACAGCGACGGATGGTTGTGCCAGTACGCGATCAGGCTGGCGAGCACATCGGGGCGGCGCAGGAACGGGCTGTCCGCTGGCGTGGCGCCGCCCATCACGAAGTGGTTGCCACCGCCCGTGCCGGTGTGCCGCCCGTCGAGCATGAACTTCTCGGTGGAGAGGTGCGTCTCGTGCGCGGCCTGATACAGGTACTCGGTGTGATCCACCAGTTCGGCCCAGTTCGCGGCCGGGTGGATGTTGACTTCGATGACGCCGGGGTCGGGTGTCACCTGCAACAGCTTCAGGCGCGGATCGCGCGGCGGTGGATAGCCTTCGAGCACCACCTTCATGCCGGTCTCGGCCGCCGTGGCTTCCACCTCGGCCACGAGCGCCAGGTAATCGTCGAGCGCGGTCAGCGGCGGCATGAAGACGTAGAGGATGCCGCGTTTGTCGTTGGGGGATTTCAGTTCGGCGGCGGGCCCTGCGGCACGGCCCGGATGCCGTACCTCCACGCAGAGCGCGGTGCGCACCACATCGCTGGCCGATTGACCGCGCGCTGGCATCGACGTGGATGCCTTGCCATAGCCGTCACCCGACTCACCGCGTGCTTGGGCCCGGCGCGTAGCCAACGCGGGCTGACTGTTGGCGCTTGCCGCAGCGCCTTGCAACTGGCGCCGCAACGGCGGTGCTGCCGGCAACGGTGCGCGCGGCGCGAACGGGTCCTGGTCGAACTGGTGCGGATAGTCGGCCTTGCTGACCCACGGCAGCGAATCCAGCGGCAGGCGGTAGCCCATCGGCGAATCGCCGGGCAGCAGGTACATGTGTTCGTCGCGCAGGAACCAGCGGCTAGTGAGCCAGCCATCGCCCTCTTCTTCACGCGCCAGCGGCAGCACGTAGCCGGTGACGGCCGACAGCCCCGCATCGAACACGCGCCGCAGCCGCGCGCGCTCCATCTCGTCGTCGAGGCGCGCTTCGAGCGGATCGACATTGACCGGCAGCTTGCGCTCGCGCCAGAGGTAGTACCAGACATCCTCGTAGGCGGGCGCGATGGTATCGGTGTCGAGACCAAGCCGGCGCGTCAGCGTCTGCAGGAAGCGTTCGGCGTCTGCCGAGGTATGCGCCTCGGGCGCGCGTTCATCGGCGAACAGTGACGAGTCTTGCCAGCACGGCAGTCCATCGGCGCGCCAGCAGATCGACAGCGCCCAGCGCGGCAACTGCTCGCCCGGATACCACTTGCCCTGCCCGAAGTGCAGGAAGCCGCCTTCGCCATATCTGGCACGCAGCTTGTGGACCAGTTCCGTCGCCAGCCCGCGTTTGGTAGGCCCCAGCGCGTCAGTATTCCACTCGGCGCCGTCGCGGTCGCGGG
Organism: Cupriavidus sp. DL-D2; assembly: GCF_039710735.1. Lineage (NCBI taxonomy): Bacteria > Pseudomonadati > Pseudomonadota > Betaproteobacteria > Burkholderiales > Burkholderiaceae > Cupriavidus > Cupriavidus sp. DL-D2. Next base: position 41,033 of record NZ_JBDKXK010000014.1, read on the forward strand.
CCGAGACAAAGGTCGGTTCGCCGCCCATCGTCAACCGCACGTCGAGATCCTGCAGTTGGCGATCCACGGACAGACCTGCCGCGTCGATGGCGGTCCACTGCGCCTCGGTATAGGGCCGGGTCACGCGCGGCGATTCATAGATGCGCGTGATCGACATCAGGTGCTCGAACTCTACCTCGCACTCATCTACCGCACCGCTGACCGGCGCCGCACTGCCCGGCTCCGGCGTGCAGGCCAGCGGGATGTGACCTTCGCCAGCCAGCAGGCCCGAAGTCGGGTCGAGTCCGATCCATCCCGCGCCCGGCAGGTAGACCTCGCACCACGCGTGCAGGTCGGTGAAATCTTTCTCGGTACCGCTCGGCCCATCCACGGCTTTTACATCGGGCGCCAGTTGCAGCAGATAGCCCGAGACGAAGCGCGCCGCCAGCCCCAGATGCCGCAGGGTCTGCACCAGCAGCCAGCCGCTATCGCGGCACGATCCAGAGCCATTCTCCAGCGTGGTCTCGGGCGACTGCACGCCCGGCTCCATGCGGATCAGGTAGCGGATGTCCTGCTGCAACCGCTGGTTCAGCGCCACCAGAAAATCGAGCGTGGCCAGCGGCTTGCGATCGATGCTGTCGACGAACGCCTTGAAGCGCGGCGTCAGCGCATCCTTGACCAGATAGGGCGCGAGGTCGTGCGCCATATCGGGGGCGTAGTCGAACGGGAATTTTTCGGCAGAGGGTTCGAGGAAGAAATCGAACGGGTTGAAGACCGACATCTCGGCGACGAGATCCACCGTGACGCGGAACTCCGTGGTCTTCTCGGGAAAGACCAGCCGCGCGAGGTAGTTGGAGAACGGGTCCTGCTGCCAGTTGACGAAATGCTGCACCGGTTCGATGCGCAGCGAGTACGACAGGATCGGCGTCCGGCAATGCGGTGCGGGACGCAGGCGCACGACCTGCGGCGAAAGCTGCACCGGCCGGTCATAGCGATAGTGTGTGACATGGTTCAGCGCGACATGCGTGGCCACTTGCGACCTCCCCCGGGGTTGCCTGCTCAAGCATCGATCAATCGAAACTGCATCCGTGTCAGGCAAGCAAGAGTTGTACCCTGCATGCCTCGCCTACTCCGACTTACATCTGGGATTTCGCGCGCAGGCTTTCCTCCAGCAGCGAGCGCAGCTTGGCCAGCGCGCCCGGATCGCCATGGGCCGCCGCACGGGCGTACCAGATCTTGGCCTGCTCCACGTCGCGCTCGACGATGCCCGGATAGCCGCGCTCGTAGTAGCTGGCCACGATGTACTGCGCGCTGCCGTCACCGCCCTTGGCCGCTTTCGTGTACCAGGCAAACGCCTGGCCGTAGTCGAGCGGCACGCCACGTCCGGTGAAGTAGTTCGTCGCCAGCGCCATCTGGGCCTGCGTATGCCCGCCCTTGGCGGCAAGCTCATACCAGCGGTTGGCCTCTTCCAGCGATTTCGGCACCAGCCCGCCGCGCTCGTGGAGATCGCCCAGTGTGAACTGGGCATGTGTCATCTGGTTGTCGGCGGCGCGGCGCAGCCAGACCAGCGCCTCCTGCGGCTTGGCCGGGGTGCCCTCGCCGCGCAGCAGCATCATCGCGTAGTTGAACTGCGCCAGCCGGTTGCCCTTCTGCGCGGCCTCGGCAAAACCCTTCAACGCCATGTCGAAATGGCCGGCCTCATAGGCGGCCACGGCATCGCGGGTCTGGGCTTGTGCGGGAGCGGGGGTTTCGGTGGCGGCAAGGACGGGCAGCCCAAGCGCCGTGGCGAGGATCAAGCCGGCCAGGCGGATCGATGGGAAGGGCATGACAGTGGCTCCGGAATCCTGCGGCTGGCGAGAAAAGTGTCAGGCTCGTTCCAGTGTAGGATGCCGGCGAAAGGGCTGCTTTATTCGGATGAAGAATATTGCTTTGCTTATATTAGCCAACAACATTCTTTCATCGAATATCAACCTGCGAACCGATATCCCACGCCAACTTCGGTCAGCAAGTGCACGGGCTGGGCAGGATCAGCTTCCAGCTTGTGGCGCAGGTGGCCCATGTACACGCGCAGGTAGTGGCTGCTTTCCGAGTGCGACGGTCCCCAGACTTCGCGCAGCAGTTCGCGGTGCGTCATGACCTTGCCGCGATGGGCGATCAGCACGGCCAACAGCCGGTATTCGATCGGCGTCAGGTGCACCGCCGCCTCGCCGCGCATCACCAGCCGATTGGCCAGATCCACGCGCACATCGCCAAACGATATCTGCGGCGTGCCTTGCGGGTTCGCCTTGGCATGGCGGCGCAGCAGCACGCGCACCCGCGCCACGAGTTCGCCCACGCCGAAGGGCTTGGTCAGGTAGTCATCGGCGCCGGCATCGAGCGCGGCGATCTTGTCCTCTTCTCCGGTGCGTGCGGAGAGCACCAGCACGGGCACTTCCGTCCACGTACGCATCTCGCGGATCAGCGTCATGCCATCGCCATCGGGCAGGCCCAGGTCCAGCACCACGATATCGGGCTGACGCGTGCCGGCGTCGATCAGGCCGCGCTTGAGCGTATCGGCCTCATGCACGGTGCAGCCCTCGGCCTGCAGGGATTCGCGCACAAAGCGGCGGATGTGGGGTTCGTCCTCGACCAGCAGAACGGTCGGCGAGAAATCAAAGGGCATCTCAGTGCGGAAAGTGAATGGACTCGTCGAGCAGTTCGGGCTCGATCACGGGAGGATTGCCGCGCGGCAGTGCCACGATGAATCGCGCGCCGGGCCGGGCAGGCTCGACCCAGATGCGGCCACCATGCGCCTGCACGATGGCCTCGCAAACAGCCAGGCCCAGCCCGACACCTGCCGTGGCGGACTCGCGCTCTCCACGCGTGAATTTCTCGAAGATGCGGCGCTCCTGTCCTACCGGCACGCCAGGACCATCGTCCTCGACGATCAGGCGGACTTCGTCGCTACCGGTGTCGCCAGTCGGGCTCGCGACGATATCGCCATAGACGCGAATCACCGTACCCGGCGGCGTGTACTTGGCCGCATTCTCGAACAGGTTGCTCAGCACGCGCTCCATCAGCACGCCATCGCACTCGACCAGCGGCAGCACGGACAGATCCGATACTTCCACGCGATGATCGCGCAGCGTCTCGCGCATCGACACCAGCGACGCGCCCACCAGTTCTTCGAGCGATTGCCAGCCCCGTTGCAGCGCCACGTCATGCTGCTGCAAGCGCGCCATGTCGAGCAGGTTCACCACCATCGTGCGCATGCGCTGCGCCTGCGCGTGGATGGCATCGACGGTTTCGGCCACGTCATGCGCCAGCGGCGGGTCGGCGCGCTGCAGCGTCTCCGCCATACCGAGCAGGCCCGTGAGCGGCGTACGCAGATCGTGCGAGACCGCCGCCAGCAGCGAACTGCGCAGCCGTTCCGATTCGATCGAGAGCAACGCACGCTGCGCCACATCCACATAGTGCAGCCGCTCGATGGCAATCGCGATCAGCGTGGCAAAGACATCCGCCTGCCTGCGCAGTGCAGGCTCCGCCAGCGCATGCCATGCGCGGGGCTCCACGGCCAGCACGCCACGCGTCTGCATCGGCGCTTTCAATGGAAGGTACAGCACGGTGCTGCCGGGCAGCGTATGCGTGCCAGTGCCAGCAGGCTCGCCGTGATCGAACACCCATTGCGCGAGCACGGTGTCGATGGCTTCGCCCTTGGGCGAGCGCGCGCCGCCATGGTCTTCCGACGAAGGCGACAGGGGCGACGAGATCGGTTCGAGCCGGGCTTTCTCGTTTACAAGGAAGAACGTCGCATGCGCATCGAACGCGGCACGCAGGAAGCGGCCACCAATCTCGACGATCTGCTCGGGCGTCAATGCCGCAGACAATTCGCGCGCCAGCTCGTACAGCGTGCGCGCATCGGTCTCGCGACGCACGGCTACGTACGCCTGTTCGCGCAGGCCCGCAGTCAACTGGCCGATGACCAGACCCACCGCCAGCAGCACGAAAAACGTCAGCAGGTATTGCACATCGCTGACCGCGAACGACATGCGCGGGGCAACGAAGAAGAAATCGAACGATGCCACGGACAGCACCGACGCCAGCGCCGCCGGTCCGCGCCCGTGGCGCAGGGCCACCACGACCACGGCCACCAGGAACAGCATCGCGATGTTGACCTGGTCGAACCACGGCCGCGCGAGCATCGAGACGCCGGTGGCCGCCGCACACCACACCACCGCCCAGCCATAGTCGCGGCTGCGCAGGCGCGAGGGCTCGGCGTCTTCCTCATGGCGCGTGTCAGGCCGCGTTTCCGTGCGCACGGTTTCGCGCGTGGTGTCTGCGGCTACGCGCACCACATCGATTTCGGGGCAGCCTGCCGCCAGCGCATCGGCAAACGACTGCTTGCCGATCAATCGATTGCCGGCGCCAAGCAGCGGCGACAAGGCACGCGCCAGCCAGATGCGCGCACGATCGAGCACGCCGCCTTCGGCACGCCATTCGGTGCGTGCGCGGCCAACCAGTACCTTGGTCAGATTGTGGCGCCGGATATAGCCCACCACGGCCTCGACCATGTCATGGCCCGCGAGTGTCTCCGTGCGGGCGCCGAGCGATTCGGCCAGTTGCATCGCCACGCGCAGACGCAGGCGCAGCGTGTCCACGGGCGGCAGCAGGTGCGATGCGGCGATGGTCACTACATGCCAGTCGCAATCGAGCTGACTCGCGAGGCGATGCGCGCTGCGCACAACCTGTTCGGCATCATCGCCCAGCCCGATGCAGGCGAGCACGGCTTCGCGCGTGCGCCACACCGGGGAAATTTGTTTGGCATCGCGATACGCGCGGACATCATCGTCCACACGATCCGCCGTGCGGCGCAACGCCAGTTCGCGCAACGCGATCAGGTTGCCCTTGCGGAAGAAGTTACGCGCCGCGTGGCGCGCCTGCTCGGGCAGATAGACCTTGCCTTCGCGCAGACGACGCAGCAGTTCGTCGGCAGGCAGATCGACGAGCACCACTTCATCGGCGCCATCGAACACGGTATCGGGTACGGTCTCCCAGACACGCACGCCCGTGATGCCGCCCACGGCCTGGTTCAGGCTGTCGAGGTGCTGCACGTTGACCGTGGTCCACACATCGATGCCTGCGGCCTGCAATTCCTCGATGTCCTGCCAGCGCTTGGGATGTCGGCTGCCGGCCGCGTTGGAATGCGCGAGTTCGTCCACCAGCACCAGCGCGGGACGACGCGCCAGCGCGCCATCAAGATCGAACTCGTGCAGCACACGGTCGCGGTAGGGGACATCGCGCAGCGGCAGATGTTCGAGACCTTCGACCAGCGCCTCGGTCTCGGCACGGCCATGCGTTTCCACCACGCCGATCACCACATCCACACCCTGCTCGCGCAATGCCCGCGCCGCAGCGAGCATCGCAAACGTCTTGCCGACGCCAGCGGACGCACCGAAATACACACGCAACTTGCCACGCGCAGCACGCACGTCCTCCGCCTGCATGCGTTGCAGCAGCGCGTCGGGATCAGGACGTTGAGGGGTGGTCATCGTGCGGGGGATTGTGCCATGGGGTGAGTTTTGATGTCGCGATGGTTTGCTCCCCTCTCCCGCATCCTTTTTTTTCTCCCCTCTCCCGCAAAGCGGGAGAGGGGTTGGGGGAGAGGGCAAGAGGCTCTGCTTGCCGACGTGCCGCAATTTGAACTGCTGGCCCTCTCCCCCGCCCCTCTCCCGCAAGCGGGAGAGGGGAGAAAGAATAAAAGGCGGGAGAGCAGCGCAACAAGCAGGGAGAAGACGCGCTTACTTCACCGCATCCAGCGCCAGATTCAACTTCAGCACATTCACCCCCGGCTCGCCCAGCACGCCCAGCCCCGGCCCTTCCGTATTCGCCGCGATCAGCGCTTCCACCTTCAGCGTCGGCAAGCCACGCAAACGTGCGACACGCGCGGCCTGATACTGAGCCGCCGCCACGCTGATATGCGGATCGAGGCCGCTGCCGGAGGCGGTGGCCAGATCCACCGGAACCGGGGCGTTGTTGCCCGGATCGGCTTCACGCAGTGCGTCGATGCGTGCCTTTGCCGCATCGGTCAGTGCCGGATTGGTCGGGCCCAGGTTGGACCCCACCGATGCCGCACCGTTGTAGGGCATCGGCGCCGTGGCCGACAGGCGGCCCCAGAAGTACTTCGGGTCGGAGAACGGCTGGCCGATCAGTTCGGAACCGACCGTCTTGCCATCCTTGACGATCAGCGAGCCGGCGGCCTCGTGCGGGAACACGGTGCGTGCGATGCCGGCGACCAGCCCCGGATACAGCAGCCCGGTGATGATCGACAGCGCGACGAACACGGTCAGCGCGGGCCGCAGCATGCCCTGCTGGCGGGCGGGTTCTTGCATGGCGAGTGTGGATTTTGCAGACATTGTGATGCTCCGAATTTCAGATCCAGCCAACCGCAGTCAGCAGCATGTCGATCACCTTGATCCCGGCAAACGGCACCAGGATGCCGCCCAGCCCGTAGATCAGCAGGTTGCGACGCAGCAGCACCGCCGCGCCAAGCGGGCGATACGTGACACCGCGCAGTGCCAGCGGAATCAGCGCGACGATGATCAGCGCGTTGAAGATCACGGCCGACATGATGGCCGACGCCGGCGTGGACAGATGCATCACGTTCAGCAGATTCAATTGCGGATACGTGGTGGCAAATGCGGCCGGGATGATCGCAAAGTACTTGGCGATATCGTTGGCCACGCTGAACGTGGTCAGCGAGCCGCGCGTCATCAGCATCTGCTTGCCGATCTCCACGATCTCGATCAGCTTGGTCGGATTGCTGTCGAGGTCGACCATGTTGCCGGCCTCGCGCGCGGCCTGCGTGCCGCTGTTCATCGCCACGGCCACGTCGGCTTGCGCCAGTGCCGGTGCATCGTTGGTGCCGTCGCCGGTCATCGCCACCAGACGACCCTGCCCCTGGTATTCGCGAATCAGCGCGAGCTTGGCTTCGGGCGTGGCTTCCGCGAGGAAGTCATCGACACCAGCCTCGGCCGCAATCGACGCAGCCGTCAGGCGGTTGTCGCCAGTAATCATCACTGTGCGAATGCCCATCTTGCGCAGTTCGCCAAAGCGCTCGCGGATACCGGTCTTGACGATGTCCTTGAGTTCCACCACGCCCAGCACGCGCACGGTGTCTTCGGTGCCTTCCGATACCGACTCGCACACCACGAGCGGCGTGCTGCCAGCGCGGGCCACGTCGTCCACGGCCTGCATCACGGCATCCGGGAACTTGCCGGCGCGCTCCGTCACGTAGCGGCGCAGCGCATCGGCCGACCCCTTGCGCACACTGCGCACGATGTTGCCGCTCGTCACATCCACACCACTCATGCGCGTCTGCGCGGTGAACGGTACGAACACGGGCGCACCCATGCCGCGCGTGGTCAGTTCCGGCGATGCGGTGCCCGGACGCTGACGGGCGAGCGTGACGATGCTGCGACCTTCCGGCGTTTCATCGGCCAGCGACGACAGCCAGGCGGCTTCCGCCAGTTGGCGCTCGGTCACGCCGGGCGCGGCGATGAAGCGCGAAGCCTGGCGATTGCCGTACGTGATCGTGCCCGTCTTGTCGAGCAGCAGCACATCCACGTCGCCTGCGGCTTCCACAGCGCGGCCCGACGTGGCGATCACGTTGGCTTCCATCATGCGGCTCATGCCCGCCACGCCGATGGCCGACAGCAAGCCACCAATCGTCGTCGGGATCAGGCACACCAGCAGCGCCACGAGCACCGTGACCGAGACCGGCACGCCGGCCTGCGTCACGAGTACTGCATAGAGCGAGTACGGTTGCAGCGTGACCGTAGCCAGCAGCAGCACCAGCGTCAGGCCCACCAGCAGGATGGTCAACGCAAGTTCGTTCGGCGTCTTCTGGCGCTTGGCGCCTTCCACCATGCTGATCATGCGGTCGATGAAGCTCTCGCCGGGGTTCGTGGTGATGCGCACCACGATCCAGTCAGACAGCACGCGCGTGCCGCCCGTGACCGACGAGAAGTCACCGCCCGACTCGCGGATCACCGGCGCGGATTCGCCGGTGATCGCGCTTTCATCGACCGATGCCACGCCTTCGATCACCTCGCCGTCACCAGGGATCATCTCGCCCGCTTCCACGAGCACGATGTCCCCGCGGCGCAGCTCGGTAGCCGCACGCGGTTCGGTGGCACCCGCGGCACGCGCATCGCTGCGGCCCGTGCGCACTACGCGCGCCATGGTGGTGGTCTTCAGGCCACGCAGCGCAGCGGCCTGCTGCTTGCTGCGGCCTTCCGCCAGGGCTTCGGCAAAGTTGGCAAACAGCACCGTGAACCAGAGCCAGACAGACACGGCCAGAATGAAGCCAGCCGATTCGCCACCCGCCGCGCCCTGCTCCGGCGCCAGCCAGGCGCGCAGGAACAGGATCGTCGTCAGGATGCTGCCGGCGTAGACCACGAACATCACCGGGTTGCGCAGTTGCGCACGCGGCGACAGCTTGCGCAGCGCATCGACGATGGCCGGCTTCACCAGCTCCGGCGAGAACATGCCACGCGGGGGGCGCGGATGTTGCGGGGCGGGTGTCTGCGTGGCGGCTGCGCCGGGGTTGCGCGACGGTGCGGTATTGGCGGCACGCGTCGCGGAGGATTGTTGTTGCATGCGAATTCTCCGCGGATTACTTGGCAGCCGCCGTCACGGCGGCAGGCTGCAATTGCTCTGCGACGGGGCCAAGGGCCAGCGCAGGCACATAGGTCAGCGCGCCAACAAGCAGCACCGAACCCACCAGCAGCGTCACGAACAGCGGGCCGTGCGTGGGCATCGTGCCAGCCGATACCGGCGTACGACGCTTGGCGGCCAGCGAACCAGCCATCGCCAGCACAGGCACGATGATCCAGAAGCGGCCGAACCACATCGCCGCAGCCAGCAACACGTTGTAGAACGGCGTGTTGACCGAGACACCGGCGAACGCACTACCGTTGTTGTTGGCCGCCGACGACAGCGCGTAGAGCAGTTCCGAGAAGCCGTGCGTGCCGGGGTTGAACACCGCGGCGCGTCCCGGCTCGACCATCACCGCGATGGCGGTGCCCACAAGCACCAGCAGCGGCGTGACCAGAATCGCCACGGCGGTCATCTTCATCTCGTACGCCTCGATCTTCTTGCCCAGATACTCGGGCGTGCGACCGATCATCAGGCCGGCGATAAACACCGCAAGCACGGCGTAGACCAGCATGCCGTAGAGACCAGAACCCACGCCGCCGAACACCACTTCACCGAGTTGCATCAACAGCATCGGCACGAGACCGCCGATGGCCGTGAACGAGTCATGCATCGCATTGACCGCGCCGCACGAAGCCGCCGTGGTGATCGCGGCAAACAACGCGCTGGCCGAGATGCCGAAGCGCACTTCCTTGCCTTCCATGTTGCCGCCGGCCTGCAGCGCCGAAGCGGCGTGGTCGATCGGCAGGCCAGACAGCGCCGCGGTGATCTGCTGCTCGGAGAACATTGCCGCCGCAGCCATCACCACGAAGATCACCGTCATCGACGCGATGACCGCCACGCCCTGGCGCCGGTCCTTGACCATTTCACCGAACGTGAAGCACAGCGCGGCGGGGATCAGGAAGATCGCGAGCATTTCCAACAGGTTCGCGAACGGCGTGGGGTTCTCGTACGGATGCGCCGAGTTGGCATTGAAGAAGCCGCCACCATTGGTGCCGAGCATCTTGATGGCTTCCTGCGAAGCAACCGGCCCCATGGCCAGCGTCTGCTTATCAGTCCTGGCTGCCTCGGTCACGGGCTTGCCTTCGGCATCGAGCACCGGCTGGCCTGCGGCATCCACCTTGGGCTGTGTGTATTCCACAGCCGTGACGAGATTCACTTCCTTGTAGCTGTCGAAGTTCTGGATCACGCCTTGTCCCACCAGCGCGACGGCCAGCACCACGGACAGCGGCAGCAGCACGTACAGCGTGGTGCGCGTGATATCGGTCCAGAAGTTGCCGATGGTCTTGGCGCCGTGGCGCGCAAAGCCGCGAATCAGCGCGAACACCACGGCGATACCCGTGGCTGCCGAGACAAAGTTTTGCACGGTCAGCGCGAGCATCTGCGTGAGATAGCTCATCGTCGACTCACCGGCATAGCCCTGCCAGTTGGTGTTGGCAACGAAGCTGATCGCCGTGTTGAACGAGGAATCCGGCGACACGGCGCCAAACCCCTGCGGGTTCAACGGCAGCATGCCTTGCAGGCGCTGGATCGCATAGACAGCCACCACACCGATCACGTTGAACACGATCACGGCGATGGCGTACTGCTTCCAGTTCATTTCGGCATCGGCGCGCACGCCGGCTACACGATACAGGCCGCGCTCCAGCGGGCGGCCCCAGGATGTCAGGGCGTAGTTACCTTCCTCGATGGCGCGCCGCATGTAGCGGCCCAGGAAGGGGCCGACCACGAACAGGATCAGAAGGAACAGGGCGAGGAGTCCGAAGAACTCTGCGTAGGGAGAGGTAGCCATCAGAATTTCTCCGGCCGGAACAGCGCAACAAGCAGGTAGATGAAGATGGCGACGGCCAGGCCGCCGCTAAGCAGGTCGGTCCAGTTCATCAGAGCCCCCTGTCGCTAGCGGAATGCTTCGCCGCCGGGGTGTCGTCGACTTGACCGCGCCCCGCAGGAAGGTTGGCGCCGAGCGCGGCGCACAGGGCCAGCAGCGCGCCCGTCAGCGCACCAAAAGCCAGCAATACGAGGAAATAGATCCCGTCCATGACATGTGTGCAGGCATCGCGCCTGCCGAGTGATTCACGGATGGAAGGTTAGGGATCGGGGGGTAAAAACGGGGTAGAGAGGGGAAAGGGGGGTGTAAACGAGATATAAAAATGGGCGATGGCGCCTCACTCCCTCTGGTTTTCTCCCCTCTCCCGCAAGGCGGGAGAGGGGTTAGGGGAGAGGGCCGGAGGCTCTGCTTGCCGGCCATATCGCAATTTGCACTGCTGGCCCTCTCCCCCGCCCGGCCTTGCTCCCCTCTCCCGCAAGGCGGGAGAGGGGAGAAAACAAGTGAAAACTCAACTGCCCTACAACCAACCCGCCCGATGCAACTTGCTCCAGAGGAATCCACACGCCGTCGCCGTGACCCCGATCACCACCGGATACGCGTAATGCCATTTCAACTCCGGCATGAACGTGAAGTTCATCCCGTATAGAGAGAACACCACGGTCGGCACGGCCAATATGGCGCCCCACCCGGCCAGGCGCTTGACCACCTCGTTCTGGGTCACGGTCACCAGCGCCAGGTTGACCTGCACGGCGGTGGTCAGCATTTCGCGGACCACGTCGAGCGAGCGGACGATGCGGCTGCAGTGGTCCTCGATATCGCGGAAGTAGGCACGCAGTTCCTTCGGCACCAGGGCCTCGTGCAGGCGGATCAGTTGCCCGCAGATATCCTCCACCGGATACACCGCGTTGCGCAGCCGCAGTACCTGGTGCTTGACGTGATAGAGGCGCGCGATGGCGGCGCGGTCGAATTCGTCGCGGAAGATGCCCTGCTCCAGCGCCTCGAACGTGTCTTCGAGCTTGGTGACGATGGGCAGGTAGTGATCGACCACGAAGTCCATCAGCGCGTACAGCACATAGCCCGGACCGTTGGCCAGGCCGTGCGGATCCTGCTCGCAGCGCTCCCGCACCGGCGCATAGGTGGAACTGGCGCCGTGCCGCACCGAGACCACATAGTTGGGGCCGACGAACAGGTGCGTCTCGCCCACCACCACTTCCTCGCCCGCGAGCTGCGCCGTATTGAGCACCACGAACACGGAATCTCCATAGCTCTCCAGCTTGGGCCGCTGGTGGGCGTCCAGCGCATCCTCCACGGCCAGGTCGTGCAGGCCGAACGCCTGCTGCACGCGCCGCAACAGGGTCAGGTCGGGTTCGTGCAGGCCGAGCCAGACGAAGGTCCCCGGCTCCGCGAGCACGGTTTCGATGGCATCGAACTCCACCGGGCCGACCTTCTTGCCGTTCCGATAGGCTGCGCAGTTGACGATGGCGCCCATATGCACTCCGCTGTGAGGGTGCGACATGCTAGCAATTCCACGCGCGCGGTGCAGCGCGTACCACGTCGCGCCGCCATATGGTCCGCATCGTCCACCCCTGAGCATTCACGGGTCGATACACCAAGATTTGTTACAGTTCGCCGGAATTCCGACGTTAGAATGACCCATTTCCACGGTCCACCGACTATGTCTCAGAAGAAATCGCCACGCTTCGAGCTGCGCAGTGGCAATGTCGACGCCCTCCTTCTCGCACTGCATAGCGCCGATACGGACGCGCTGCGGGACGACCTCCTCTCCCGCTTCGAATCGACCCCCGATTTCTTCTCCGATGACGTCGTGGCGCTGGATTTGCGCCGCCTGGAAGGCGATGACACCGTGGCGCTGGACCGCGTGATCGAGACCCTTTCCACCCTCAACGCTCGCGCCATCGGCGTGGTGGCACGCGCCGCCCAGCGTGACTGGGCCGGTGGTTTCGGCCTGCCGCTGCTGGACAGCCAGAGCCGGCGCGGTGGCCGCGACGAGGCGGCGAAGGCCGACGTCGAAGCCGCATCCCACGCTGCGGATCACTCAGGGCAAACCCTTGGCAACGCGCCGGATGCTGACGCCGGCGTCTCTGCAGACACCGCAAATGGCACCCAGGCGGCCATTGCCGAGATCATGGCAGCGGCCACCGCTGCAGCCGGCCCGCGCAACATTCCCACCCTGATGATCGACAAGCCGCTGCGCTCGGGCCAGCAGGTCTATTCACAGGGCGATGTGGTGATCCTGGACCTGGTCAGCTACGGCGCCGAGGTAATCGCGGAAGGCAACATCCATATTTACGCCCCGTTGCGCGGCCGTGCGCTGGCGGGGGTCAAGGGCAATCCGGATGCGCGCATCTTCTGCACGTGCCTGGAACCCGAACTGATTTCCATCGCCGGCATTTACCGGACCGCGGAGCAGGCGCTCCCGGCCGACGTGCTCGGTAAATCGGCCCAGGTTCGCCTGGCAAACGAAAAACTGATCCTCGAACCGCTGCGGATGAAATAAGCAGCGCGTATCGGGGAACGAATTCCACTCAAACCGGACCATAGAGCCATGGCAAAAATCATCGTAGTGACCTCCGGCAAGGGGGGCGTTGGCAAGACCACCACCAGCGCAAGCTTCGCCGCCGGCCTGGCCCTGCGCGGCCACAAGACTGCCGTGATCGATTTCGATGTGGGCCTGCGCAACCTCGACCTCATCATGGGTTGCGAGCGCCGCGTGGTTTATGACCTGATCAACGTCGTGCAGGGAGAAGCCAACCTGCACCAGGCGCTGATCAAGGACAAGAAGTGCGAGAACCTGTTTATCCTGCCGGCCTCGCAGACGCGCGACAAGGAAGCGCTGTCGCGCGAGGGCGTGGAAAAGGTCATCAACGACCTGAAGGCAATGGATTTCGAATATATCGTCTGCGATTCGCCGGCCGGTATCGAGACCGGCGCGCTGATGGCCATGTATTTTGCCGACGAAGCGCTGATCGTGACGAATCCCGAGGTGTCGTCCGTGCGCGATTCGGACCGTATCCTGGGTATCCTGGCGTCCAAGACCAAGCGCGCCAGCGAAGGCGAACCGATCCGCGAACACCTGCTGATCACGCGTTACAACCCGAAGCGCGTGCACGGCGGCGAGATGCTGTCGCTGACCGATATCCAGGAAATCCTGCGTATCAAACTGATCGGCGTGGTTCCGGAATCGGAAGCCGTGCTGCACGCATCGAACCAGGGCACGCCGGCCATCCATCTGGAAGGCACCGACGTGGCGGACGCCTACGGCGACGTGGTGGACCGCTTCCTGGGCAAGGACAAGCCGCTGCGTTTCACTGACTATCAAAAACCGGGGCTGCTCTCGCGCATCTTCGGCAACAAGTAAGGAGGACTCATCCACATGTCGATCCTGTCCTTCCTGTTAGGGGAAAAGAAGAAGTCCGCTTCGGTTGCCAAGGAGCGGCTGCAGATCATTCTCGCCCATGAACGCACCGGCCATTCCGCGCCGGCCGACTACCTGCCGGCACTCCAGCGCGAGCTGGTGGCCGTGATCTCCAAATACGTGAAGATCAGCGATCAGGACCTGCGCGTCAGTCTCGAACGCCAGGACAACCTGGAAGTGCTCGAAGTAAAGATCGAGATTCCCCAGGCCTGATTCAAGCGGTTACCCTGAACCGCTGAATCGCTGAATCGCTGAGCCCTTAAAATCCCGGCCCATTATCACGGGCCATTTAACGGGATTTAAGGGATAACCCTCCCCTCTCTCGCGGGGGATATTGCACCGCACGCAGCCGTCCCATGAGACGGCTGCATGACTTTGTGCAATCGCTATTCCCTCGCCGCTTTCCAACCGCGCTGCACCAGCGTGGCGCGTGCTGCCGTGCACCAACTCCAGAGGTTTATGACAATTTGTAGCGGCAAACCAACGGATTTGCACCAAATGTCTCCTGTAGATCAAGCTTGAGTTCGGATTTATGTCGGAATCAGCCGTGTTTTGATAAATTTTCGCGGCGTTAAGAGCAAACGTCATTCAAATGGGCGCGCCGTGATCCGGTGTAGTCCAACCACAAGACAGAAAAGGAGCACCATGAAGAAATCGCTATTGGCCCTCGCACTGGGTTCGCTGTTTGCCGGCAGCGCCTTCGCACAATCGTCCGTCACGCTGTACGGTATTGTCGACCAGAGCGTCCGCTACACCACGAACTCGGATGCTGCCAATCACAGCCAGGTTCAACTGACCAACGGCGCCGTGACCAACAGCCGCTGGGGCCTGAAGGGCAGCGAAGCCCTCGGCAACAACCTGAAGGCCATCTTCCAACTGGAAAACGGCTTCGATCCGGATACCGGCCGCGCCAACCAGAGCAACCGTCTGTTCGGCCGTCAGGCTTACGTCGGTCTGTCGGGCGACTTTGGCGCCATCAAGCTGGGCCGCCAGTACACGGAAGGGTTTAACTTCTTCGGTGACTACGATCCGCTGACGATCGGCAACTACACCGCCAACGCATGGCCGTTCTTCCTGACCAAGTTCCGTAACGACAACGTCATCAGCTACTCGGGCTCCTTCCAGGGTCTGAGCGTTGGCGCCAGCTACGGCTTTGGCGAAGCACCGGGCAGCTTCACGAAGGGCACGGCCACGACCAATTCGTACTGGGGCGCGCGCGCTTCCTACGAAACCGGTCCGTTCGGCTTCGGTGGCGTGTACCAGGAAGTGCGTGACCAGGCTGGCAACAAGCAGCAAATGTGGGGCGCAGCAGGTAAGGTCGGCTTCGGCGCGGCCAAGCTGTTCGCTGGCTACATTGGCGGCAAGGACCGCACCGGCTCGCTGGACACGACCGACTGGCTGAACGCACGTGCGTACACCGGCGGCGGCACGCAGAACGCCCAGGCCAACCCGCGCAAGGACACCATCGGCTACATCGGCCTGACGTACCAGGCCACCCCGGCCCTGGCACTGACCGGCGTGTTCTACGGCGACCACATCAAGAACAAGAACGGCGTGGCCGACAATGGCGGCAACCGTTACACCGGCGTCCTGCTGGCCGAGTACTCGCTGTCGAAGCGTACCCAGGTCTATGGCACGGTGGACTTCAACAAGGTCACCGGCGGCGTGCAGACCGAACTGCCGGGCAAGAACAATCAGACCGGCGTTGCCGCTGGCATCCGCCACATTTTCTGATCGGCATTTCAGATCAGCTGATTTTGGGAAAGGCACCTTCGGGTGCCTTTTTTTATTCCTGCGCCTCCCCTATCCCGTCTTGCGCCGCGCTCTTCCGTCCGATGCCATCGGCTGGCCATGTGCGTCGACGCGCTCCAGCCGGTAGCCGTACGTATAAATGGGTTGTACCCGCACGCCGTGGCATTCCCATAATTCCAGCTTGTTGCGTACGCGCGAGATATGCGTGTCGATCGTGCGCGACATCGGCGGGATATCGCGGCCCCAGATCGCCAGCACCATGTGTTCGCGCGGCACGACGCGGTCCAGGTTACGGAACATCAGTAGCGCCAGTTCGAACTCCTTGGGCGTCAGTGTCACCAGCGCACCATGGCGCGAGACCTGGCGAGCCATGACATCGAAGGTATAGGCCCCGCATGTGAGCGGCGCCTCCTCGTTCACGCGGGCATCGGGATACGCGCGACGCAACAGCGCGGCCATGCGCGCAACAAGCTCCGTGCGCCGGATCGGCTTGACCATGTAGTCGTCGGCGCCAGCCGCCAGCGCCGCCGCCATGTCGTCTTCCTCGCCATGCCTGGCCAGGAACAGGATGGGCAGGCGCGGATCGAGATGCCGCCTGGCCCAGCGCAGTACCTCCATGCCGTCGAGGTCCGCCACCTCCCACTCCAGCAGCAGCAGGTCGAACTCGACCTTGCGCAAGGCCAGCAGCATGCGACGCCCTTCGGCGAACGTGGTGCATTCGTATCCCGCGCTGGCGCAGACATCGCGAATGCGCGCGGCATCCGCGCGATCGCCTTCGAAGGAAGCAATCCTGAAACCGAAACCTGAGGTTGTCATGCGTGGTCGTGCCCCGCCTCCGGGCACCATGAATGGGCATGACGTCCATTAGATGCAATCCCGCCCCTAAACCATATAAGACGATGCTCATTTTTGCGTCGGGCACAAATGTTTACTTTCTTCCGCAAGGTGGCCGGCCCTACCATGGCCCGCATTACCTGGCCTCTCCGGCAGGACCAACCCAAGCGAGGAAACCCATCTTGAAGATTGCAGCGCTCGAAGACAATCCGGCGCGGGCCATGGTGCTGGAGCGCGCCCTGCATCCGGGCGGGCACAGCGTGGCGCGCTTTCGCTGCGGACAGAGCATGGTCGAGGCGATGCATCGCGAGCCCTACGACATGCTGCTGCTGGACCGCGACGTGGTGGGCACCGACGCCGACAAGCTGCTGGACTGGATTCGCCGCACGCTGGGCCACGGCGTGCCGGTGATGATGCTGGGCGAGAGCGATGCGGAGCATGTGGTGGCGCGCTGCCTCATAGCCGGCGCCGATGCCTATGTGCCGCAGCCCGCGCGGCATGCCGAGTTGCTCGCTCGCATCGAGGCGCTGGGTCGGCGCGCCGCGGTGGCCGGCCTGGGCGCGGCGCCGGTGTTCCGCGATGCCTTTACCGACGTTCCCGATCCGCTGGTCTGCGGCAAGTTCCGGTTTCGGGTAGGTCAGCGCGAGGTCTGGGTGAGGGATGTGCGCGTCACCGTATCGCCCAAGGAATATGCGCTGGCATTACTGCTGTTCCGCCACCTCGGCGCGATTGTCTCGCGGCAGATGATGGCCGAGGCGGTCTGGCACAACCCCGGCATGGACGAGCAGGCGCGCACCATCGACAGCCACCTGTCGCGCGTGCGGACCAAGCTCGGCCTGTGGCCGTTCAACGGCGTCATGCTGCGCAACGTCTACCGGATGGGCAGCCGGCTGGACTACGTCTGAGGTCTGAGGGCTGAGGGCTGAGTTCGCGCCGGAAAGATCCGGTCTCAGTCGGCCTTGATGCCCGCTTCCTTGACGATGCGCGCGTTCTCGGCGGATTCGGTGCGGATGGCCGCGGAGAATTGCGCCGCCGTGCCGCCCGTGGGCACTTCGCCGCCGCGCAGCAGGCGTTCGCGCACCTCGGGTTCGGCCAGTGCCTTGTTCAGTTCGGCATTGAGCCGGTTGACAATGGCGGCCGGCGTCTTGCCTGGTGCGAAGATGCCGAAGGTCGAGGTGAGGTTGGCCTTCGGATAGCCCAGTTCGTCGAAGGTCGGCACGTTCGGCAGTGCTTCCAGGCGCTTGGGCGCGCCCACGGCGACGGCACGCAGGCGGCCGGCCTGCATGTGCTGCGTCAGCATCGGGCTGGCGTTCGTGCTCATGACCTCGAACTGTCCACCGAGCGCGTCGTTCATCTGCTGGCCGGCACCCTTGTAAGGAATCAGCGTGATGTCGGCTTTCGACTTCGCCTTGATCTGCTCCAGCATCACGTGACCCACGGTGCCGAGGCCCGAAGTCGCCCAGCGCACCGAACCCGGCTTGGCCTTGGATTGGGCAATGACATCCTGGAACGTCTTGCCCGTGAAGCTCGGCGTGGCAACGACCAGCACCGGCGAGTACATCACGCTCATCACGGGGGCCACATCGTGCTGCGGATCGTAGTTGACGCGGCCCACGTGCGGATTGAGCGTCAGCGGGCTGGTCGAGGCAAAGCCCAGCGTGTAGCCGTCAGGCGCGGCCTTGGCGACGGCATCGATGCCGATCGAGCCGCCAGCGCCAGCCTTGTTTTCCACCACCACCGACGTGCCCATCTGCAGCGAGAGTTTCTCGCCCAGCGCGCGCGCCACGGCGTCGCTGATGCCGCCAGTCGGATAGGCCACGATCATGCGGATCGGCTTGCTCGGGTAGTTGTCGGCGGCCACGGCGGGCGCGCAGACGGTGAAGGTGGCGGAAATTGCAGTGGCAACCAGCGGCAGGAATCGGAGCGCGGCCATGGGCGGTGGGGCGTGGAGAGGTATAGGACGGGCGCCATTCTAGCCGATCGGCTATTGCACCCGAGGCCGGACTATCGCACCAGCGGATGCTCGGGCACCCACGACACGAACAATTCGTTGGCGCGATCGTAGAGACGCCAGGAGGTGCCGCACTCGCGGCAGATGAACGACATCATGCTGAAGGGCACGCCAGCGGCGCTCTGGCTCACCAGCGGGGCGGTATTGCGCAGGGCCAGGCAGGGATGCGGCTCGCGCCGGCGCGAGTCATCGGCCAGGGCAAGGCAGTGGGTGCATGCGGGACGGGAGGACATGGCGGGCGTGGGGAGCGGGGGCACGGCGGACTTCATGCCCGCCATGATGCCGCAAAACCGGGACGGAGGTCGACGCCCTGACAGGCGTGCTCCCCATCCCGTCCCGGCCGGGGCCCGTCAGGCCGCGCGGGCGCGCTCGCGCAGATCCGGCAGGAAGACGGCCAGCAGTCCCAGCAGCGGCAGGTAGGCGCACAGCGCGTAGACGGTCTGGATGCCATGCGCATCGGCCAGGCCGCCCAGCACTGCGGCGCCGATGCCGCCCATGCCGAACGCAAACCCGAAGAACAGGCCCGACACCATGCCGACCTTGCCAGGGATCAGTTCCTGCGCGAACACCAGGATGGCCGAGAACGCAGACGCCAGGATGAAGCCGATGATCACCGTCAGCACCGCCGTCCAGAACAGGTTGGCGTGCGGCAGCATCAGCGTGAACGGCGCCACGCCCAGGATCGACGCCCAGATCACGCGCTTGCGGCCAATGCGGTCACCGATCGGGCCACCCAGGATAGTGCCCAGCGCCACGGCGAACAGGAACAGGAACAGGTAGATCTGCGAGGTCTGGCGCGGCAGCCCGAACTTCTCCATGAGATAGAACGTGTAGTACGTGTTCAGGCTCGCCATGTAGAAGTACTTCGAGAAAATCAGCATCAGCAGCACGGCGATGGCGCGCACCACGGTGGATGTCGGCAGCTTGGCCACCGGCGCCGCCGCCTTCTTCTTTGCGGCACGCTCGGCCAGATGGCGTCCGTACCAGCCGCCAATCTGCCACAGCACGGCGATGGCCAGGATCGCGGCCAGCGAGAACCACGCCACGCTGCCCTGCGTATGCACGATCCACGCAGCCAGCAGCGGCCCCATGGCGCTGCCGCCATTGCCGCCCACCTGGAAAATCGACTGCGCCAGCCCATGCTGGCCGCCCGACGCCATGCGCGCCACGCGCGACGACTCCGGATGGAAGATCGACGATCCCGTACCCACCAGCGCTGCCGCCACCAAGAGCACGCCGTAGGTCGGCGCCACGGACAGCAGCAGCAGACCGCCCAGCGTGAAGCCCATGCCAATCGCCAGCGAATGCGGTTTGGGATGCTTGTCCGTGTACAGGCCGACGATGGGTTGCAGCAGCGACGCGGTGATCTGGTAAGTCAGTGTCAGCAGGCCGATCTGCGTGAAGCTCAGGTTGAAGCCGCCCTTGAGCATCGGATAGATGGCAAGGATCAGCGACTGAATCATGTCGTTGAGGAAGTGCGCGAAACTGATCGCGTACAGCACGCGAAAACGCGTGCCTTCCTCGCGCTGGGCAGCGGCGGCGCTAGGCGCCTGGGGGGCCTGGTTGACGGTTGTGCTCATGGTGCAGGGGGCGCATTGGCCAGTTGTCTCTTCTGGAAAGTGTGATGCTAATTGGCAAACAAGCGCCTGTCCTGCGAGAATGGGGCCGCAACTTTCGCAAAACGGACAGTCAGGGACAGCACGCAACATGCCACGTGATCGTCGCGCATCGCCGCGCGTCCAGCCCCCGGTGCCATGGATCGACCACGGCACACCGGGCAGCCTGCCGCTTCCTGCCGATGCCCCGCGCGATCCCCTTGCCGAAGATCGCGCCGACACCTATTCGGCCAAACCCGCCTACCTCAAGTACGACCGCAGCGAGATGCCGGTCACGGCCATGGCCGCCGACTATGTGCCAGGCCACATCACCCGTCCGCACCAGCATCCGCACGCGCAACTGATCCACGCGATGCACGGCGTGATGGTGGTGTCCACGGCAGAAGGTCAGTGGATCGTGCCGCCCACACGCGGCATGTGGATGCCCGGCGGCACGGTGCACTGGATCCGCATGGTGGGCCGCGTGCAGATGCGTACGGCCTATATCCGCCCCGATGCCGCGCCTGACCTGCCGGCGCGCTGCACGGTGCTTGGTATCTCCCCGCTATTGCGTGAGCTGATTCTCGCGGCCATCGACGTCCCCCCGGAATACGAATCCGATTCGCGCGACGGCCGGCTGATGCGGCTGCTGCTCGATGAGGTCAAGCTCGTGCCCACCCTGCCGCTGCATCTGCCCCGCCCCGGCGACGGCAGCCTGCGCGAAATCTGCGACGAGATTCTGGCCAACCCCGACACGGACCTGACACTGGCGGACTGGGGCACGCGGATCGGCGTGGACCCGAAAACCATCCAGCGGCGCTTTGCCCGCGAGACCGGCATGACGTTCGGCCAGTGGCGGCAGCAAGCCCGTCTGCTGGCCGCGCTGCAGCGGCTGGCCGCGGGAGACAAGGTGGTGGACGTGGCGCTCGACATGGGCTACGAAAGCCCCAGCGCCTTTGCGACGATGTTCCGGCGGCAATTCGGCGTGCCGCCCAGCGCGTTCTTCAAGTAGACAACTACCTGCCCGATCCCGATTACTCCGACAGGTAGCGCTCCACGAGCCGCGTCCAGTAGGCCGCGCCTACTGTCAGGTTCTCGTCGTTGAAGTCGTAGCCCGCGTTGTGCAGCAGCGGCTGGTTTGCGCCATTGCCCATCCGCACGAAGCAGCCGGGACGCTGCTGCAGGAAGTACGCAAAGTCTTCGCTACCCGCGATGCGATGGAAATTGCCGATGGCGCGCTCAGGGCCCACCAGTTCTTCGGCCACCTGCTGCGCGAATGCGGTCTCGGCTTCGCTGTTGACCAGCACCGGATAACCGCGCACGTAGTCGATATCGGCCGTGGCGCCGTACCCCTCGGCATGCGCGGTCACCAATTGGCGAATCCGCGACTCCATCGACGCGCGCACCTCGGCGCTGAACGATCGCACGCTGATTTCCATGCGCGCGCTATCGGGGATGACGTTCGGGGCATGGCCCGCATGCAGCGTGCCGATGGTCACCACGGCGGTTTCATTCGGATCGACATTACGCGCGACGATGGATTGCAGCGCCATCACCAGGCTGCCTGCCACCAGGATCGGATCGATCGATTGATGCGGACGCGCCGCGTGGCCGCCCTTCCCGCGAATCGTGACATTGACCGTGTCGCACGCCGCCATGAATGGCCCCGCGCGGAACATGAAGGTACCGGCTTCGACACCTGGATGGTTATGCAGCCCGAAGATGGCGTCACACGGAAAGCGCTCGAACAGGCCATCGGCCAGCATGCGCTCCGCGCCGCCACCCGCGCCAATTTCCTCGGCGGGCTGGAAGATCAGGTGGACCGTGCCGTTGAAGTGGCGAGTACGCGCCAACTGTCGCGCCGCGCCAAGCAGGATGGTCGTGTGGCCATCATGGCCGCACGCGTGCATCTTGCCTTCGTGCACGCTGGCGTACGGCAGCCCGGAGCGCTCGTGGATGGGCAGCGCATCCATATCGGCGCGAATGCCGACGCTGCGCCTGCCGCTGCCCGAGCGCAGCGTGGCGACCACACCGGTGCCCCCCACGCCGCGCGTCACGTCGTAGCCCCACCCTTCGAGCTTGCTGGCCACAAGCTCTGCAGTGCGGACTTCGTTGAACGCGAGTTCGGGATGCTGGTGAATGCTGCGACGGATGTCCTGCAACTCATCGCGCGAATCGAGCGTGTCGTGCAGGGAGCAGAACGAACGCGTGGGTGCGTCCTTGGCGATGCGGATCGAGACGGTCTTTAATATCGACTCGATTTCGGGGGCGTGTTCAGACATGGCTTGCTCTTTTTGGCTGACATGTAGAAACAGTATTTCACGCGACCCCGAAGGGTAAAACCCCGATTGCCGATTTCGTGCGAAAGCGCCCCAAATGGCCCCAAAACTGTTGCCCTTAACGGACGCTTTGTTTGCAAACGCGACGCTTTGAAAGACGATGTTTCAGCGGGGAACCCTCAGCACGCCGATTTTCCCCGTTATTTTTCATATGACGATATCTCGCGCAGTCCGCGCAATGGATCACTCGTCAATCAGCGCTGCGCGTAAGCCACCACTGCCTGCCGCTGCTCGCCGAGTCCTTCGATGCCGAGCGTCATCACATCGCCGGCCTTCAGATAACGCGGCGGCTTGAAGCCCATGCCCACCCCAGGCGGCGTGCCGGTGGCGATCAGGTCGCCGGGCTCCAGCGTCATGAAGCGGCTCACATAGCTGACTACCGTCGCCACGTCGAAGACCATGGTCGCGGTGCTGCCTTTCTGCATGCGCTCGCCGTTGACGTCCAGCCACATGCCCAGCTTCTGCGGATCGGGCACTTCATCGCGCGTGACCAGCCACGGGCCAGTCGGGCAGAACGTGTCGCAGCCCTTGCCCTTGTCCCACGTGCCGCCGCGCTCCAACTGGAACTCGCGTTCCGAGACATCGTTGACCACGCAGTAGCCGGCCACATGCTCCAGCGCCTGCGCCTTCGAGACATTGCGCGCCGTGGTGCCGATGACCACGCCAAGCTCCACTTCCCAATCCGTCTTCACCGATTCAAACGGCAGCATCACCGCATCGTCCGGCGCGTTCAGCGAGGTCGTGGCCTTCAGGAACACGATGGGCTCGGCGGGCAACGGCATGCCGGCCTCGGCGGCGTGGTCGGCATAGTTCAGGCCGATGGCGATGATCTTGCCGACGCCGGTCCAGGGCACGCCGTGGCGCTGGCCTTCCAGCACGGGCAGCGTGGTCGGATCGAGCGCCGCCAGCCTGGCCAGCGCGGCCGGCGCCAGCTGATCCGGGCCGATACCCTCCACCACGCCCGACAGGTCGCGCACGCGGCCGTCTCGGTCGATCAGGCCAGGGCGCTCGGCACCGGGATTTCCTACGCGGACCAGTTTCATCGTTCTGCTCTCTCGTTTATTGCGGGGGAAATAGGGAGATCAACCGAATCAGCGTGCGCCGAGCAGTTCCTCGATCTTGGCCACGAACTGCTTGTCGTCGGGCTTGACCATGCTGTTGAAGCTGCCCACCACGTTGCCCTTGCGATCGATCAGGTACTTGTAGAAATTCCACTTCGGCGCCGTGCCGGACTCCTTGGCCAGCAGCGCGTACATCGGATTGGCTTCGTTGCCGCGCACGTGGGACTTGCCCAGCATCGGGAACTTGACGCCGTAGGTGTTGTAGCAGAAGTCCGAGATTTCCTTCGAGGAGCCCGGCTCCTGCGAGAAATCGTTCGACGGGAAGCCGAGCACCACCAGGCCACGGTCGCGGTACTTGGCGTACAACTGCTCCAGGCCCTCGTACTGCGGTGTGAATCCACAATAGCTCGCCGTGTTCACCACCAATACGACCTTGCCGGCGTACTGGCAAAGGTTCTGCGGCGATTCGTCCTGCAGGCGCGGAAACCGGAAATCCAGCGTAGCCGGACAGTTGCCGCCCTGCGTAGCCGAGACGGTGATCTTTTCCACGCCCTTGCCAGCGGCACGAGCCGGGCTGGGCAGCAGGCTGGCGATGGCGGCCGCCCCCAACGCGCCCATCAGCGCCAGGCGCTGGAGCCGCTTGATGTTTACGGCTTGGGCCGAGGTTCGCGGACGGGACAGGTGGCGAGGCATCGTTTTCAGGCTCCATCGAAGGGGAATGGAGGCAAGTCTACGCGCTCGGCAAAAAGGCGTCATGGCGCGGAGCGGCAACGACGCCACATGGAGCGTCGTCGGCTCAGGTTGGCATCGGCGGCACCTGATAGTGGCCGGGTTGGAGCAGGTCCAGCCCGCACTGCAACTGGTCCACCCAGTCAATGAAGCGATTGACCATCTCGCGGCCTCGGAACGATGGGCCGTGCTGGGGCACGATCCATTCGATATCCATGGTCCGCGCCATCGCGGCCCACAGCCGGCACGCCCGGTTGCCACTCATGTAGCGGCGGTGGAACCCCAGCATCTTCGGGGCATGAGCGTCGAAATCGGTCACCACCATGGCGGCTTCCTCCCCGGAGGTCATGGAAGCCCCGAGGTCGCCCGAGAACAGGATCTTGCTGCGCGGATCGTAGAATTGGAAATTGCCTTCGGAATGCAGGAAGTGCGCGGGTACGCAGACCAGATGGCTGTCGCCGATCGGCAGCACCATGCCGGCGTCCGGAATCGCCTGGATACGGCCCGCCGTCTTGCCCTGCTGGCAGAAATGCGGAAGAAAGCGCGCCCAGATCTGCGAGATCAGCACGCGGCTGTCGGACGCCGTCAGCCAGCGCCCCACCGACGCCACGATGTCCGGGTCCGCATGCGATGCCAGCACGTAGTCGAGCCGCTTGGGCGGGAAGTACCGGGCGATGGTCAGGAAGAGCTCGTTATAGGTCATCTGCCCGCCCGGGTCGATCAACGCGGCATGACCGTTATTGACCACCAGGAACTGATTGCTCTGGACGGCCTCGCCCTCACCCTCGTCCACCAGATCCGTGAATGCCAGGCACACGTGGCCGTCCGCTTCGTACAACACATTGCTCATGATCCCACTCCCGCCGTTATCGGTTTGCCGTGATAGGCCAATGGGCGAAAGTAATGAGGCGTGAGCGTTTCCCTCTTGACGGCGATCAAACGAGGCGCGAAGCGGCAATTACTCCATCTGAATCTTTGCGGCGTGTTCGGTCACGCTGCTGCGCAGTTCCAGATCCGGCATGCGCCGTACAATCAGCAGCGCGATGATGGCCGCCACCGCGCCCGCCGCAAAAATCAGGTGGAAGCCGGACTCCACGCCGCCCGCGAGCACCTGCCGCACGGCGGGCGACAACTGCGCCATCGCCTCGCTACCATGGCGCAGCGCGCCCAAATCCAGCGCCTGCGTGACGCCCGCCGTGGCAAGGGCGCCACGGAACTCCATGGCCAGCAGCGTGCCGGCCAGCGCGCCGCCCACGGCGCTGCCCAAGGAGCGCAGCACCAGCAGGGCGCCTGTGCCAGCGCCCATGTCGCGGCGCTCCAGCGCGTTCTGCACGCTGATCAGCGTACCGACCATGGTCATGCCCAGGCCGATTCCTGCCACGGTCATCGCCACCAGCACCAGCGCCGTGGGAACGGCTGCCGTCACCGTCGCCAGCGAGACCAGCCCCACGGCCGCCGCCACGTAGCCCCCGGTCAGGATGCCGCGCATGCGCCCCAGCCGGGGCGCCAGCCACGCCACCACGAAGTTGCCGGCCACGGTGGACAGCAGGAACGGCACCACCAGCAGGCCCGACATCGACGCGTCGGCATCGCGCACCAGTTGGAAATGCAGCGGCAGGGCGAAGATGCACAAGAAGATATTGAGCGCGGCCAGTGCCGAGGCGCCCACGCCCATCACATAGGCCCGGTTGCGGAACAGCCGGGGCGGCAGCATGGCATCGGGCGCGCGGCGCTCCTGCCAGGCCAGCAATGCCACGGCAGCCAGCGTGAGCAGCAGCAGGCCAGCCATCTCCATTGAGATCCAGTCGAAGGCCTCGCCTGCCCAGCTCATTGCCAGCAGGAAGGCGACGATGGCCACGGCCAGCAGGAAGGCGCCGAGCCAGTCCACACGCGGCTTGCCGCCGCGCGGGCGCAGTTGCGACAACCCGCGATAGCAAAGGCCCATGGCCAGCAGCCCCAGCGGCACGTTGATCCAGAAGAGCCAGCGCCACGACATGTGGTCCGACACCCAGCCGCCCACCAGTGGCCCCGCGATCGACGACACCGCCCAGACCGTGGCCAGGTAGCCCTGGTAGCGGCCGCGCTGGCGCGGTGCCACCACATCGGCAATAGCGGCCTGCGCCAGTGACATCAGGCCACCGCCACCCACGCCCTGCAACGCCCGGAACAAGATCAGCTGCGTCAGCGACTGCGCCATGGCACAGGCCACGGACGCGGCGATGAACAGCGTGATGGCGACCATCAACAGGCGCCGCCGCCCAAAGCTGTCGGAGAGCTTGCCGTACAGCGGCGTGGTCACCGTGGAGACGATCAGGTAGGCGGTGACGATCCAGGACAGGTGGCCGAAGCCGTTCAGGTCAGTGGCGATGGCCGGCACGGCCGGGATCACCACGGTCTGGTCCAGCGCGGCCAGCAGGATGCAAAGCACGATGCCGCCGATCACGCGCATGATCGCGGCGTGGTCGTGGATGGCTGGTGGGGCGTCAGGGGCGGCTGGGGCGGCTTGGGAGGCTGGGGCGGTTTGCGTGGAGGCGGACGGCGACATGCAGATGGGCGGCGGCAGGGCAGCGGGAGCTAAGGCAAAGGACAAGCCGCACGTCAAACCCTGCGGCCTTATTCAGTAACCGCATAATTATATGCATGCTTAGCATTTGGCGCAGCCTCGCTGACCAGACATGCGCCAGCACCGTTCCACACGCGCCTGCCCCAGGCGCGTGCTTCGTCACAAGGTGGGAGGTGGCCTAGCGGGTGCCGCCGGTAATGTACTGTTCGAGTTGCTCGATCACAAAGCGCTGCTCGCTGATGATGTTGTTCACCAGGTCGCCAATGGACAACATGCCGAGCAGTTCCTCGCCCTCCATGACCGGCAGGTGACGCATCCGGTGCCGCGTCATCAACGCCATGCAGTCGTCGGTGGTCTGATCCCCCCGCACGTAGATCACTGCCGAGGTCATGATTTCGCGCACCAGCGTTTCACGCGATGTCCGTTGCATCAGGATCACCTTGCGCGCGTAATCCCGCTCGCTCAGGATGCCGACGATTTTTTGATGTTCCATCACCAGCAGTGCGCCGATTCCCTTGTCGGCCATGAGCTGTAGCGCGGAATAGACCGTGGCCGTGGGTGGGATGCTGTAGATGGCCCGAGATGCCTTGTGTTCCAGAACCTGCCGTGCGGTTTTCATTGTCACCGACTCCTTGTTGCCGTCTTGGAAACAGTCTTTGCCGTGGCCCAATGGTCTCGCTGCGCCGCGCAACGCTGCTGCGCCCCCGGGTGTCAGGCCACGTTTGTTCAGATTAGCAAAGGAACGGCGATGCTTACAGGGTGACTTTCACGAATCTTTGTAAGCATTCCCGACGCGGGCTAGGCCGGCTGACTGATCAAGTGCGGACGCCGCATCCAAAGCCGGCCCAGGCGAGCGAGGTCGGGCGGCAGGTCGGCATCGGCAGACCCATGCATCAACAGTGTCTGACGCAGCCGGGGGCAGCGGCTGGCAACGAAGGCGATATCGTCGACATAGCCCAGCTCCAGCAGCGTGTCCGCCTTGTCGAACACCACGGTATTGATGGCGCGCAGGTCGAGCGTCGCGGCGTCGACGTGGTCGAGCAGGCGTCCTGGCGTTCCCACAACGATATGCGCGCCGTGGATCAGGCTGTCGATCTGCATCCGCATCGGCGCGCCATGGCAGAGCATCGCCACCTTGATATGCCCCACGGACTGGGCAAGACCGCGCATGCATCGCGCCACGCGATCTGCGGCATCTGGCGTAGGACAGAGCCATAGTGCCTGGACATCGAAACGCCGGGCATCGAGCCGGTGGAGCACGGCAAGGGCCAGTGCGAGTTCGCTATCGTCGTCGCGGTCATTCGCCTGGCGATCCCGCCTGACCTGCACGATCACGTCGCGCCCGGACAGCGCCGCAGGTAGCATCGAAGCCTGCAGCGGCGTCATGGCGTCGTGGCCCAGACGGGCAAGCGCGTCGAGCCAGTCCGGCGCCAGGGGCAGCGTGGCGTAGGGCGCGCCCGCCTGTGCCGGGGAAATACTGCGGCGCGAGGCCTGGTGAATCGACGCTACCGGCATCGCGGTGCACCTCGCCTACGTGGCAGCGCGGCCAGTGGCCTTCGCAGCAGGTTTCTTTTTCGCAGGCACCTTGGCTGGCGTCCTGGCCGCAGTCTTGGTGGAAGGCTTGGTGGAAGGCTTGGCCGACTTCGCAGGCGCCTTCGCCGCAGCACTCACTGGCGCGGCCTTCGACACGGCGGCCTTCACCGGCATCTTCACCGCCACCTTCACCGGCACAGTCTCCGTCGGCGTCCAGCCGAGCCGCTCCAGCAACCCGCCTGCCGCCGCGGGTGCGTGGACCTTGGCGCCGTTGATGAAGAACAGGTACACGGGCTGCGCCTTGCGCGCCTTGGCCGCCGATGTCTCTACGCGCGGCAGGTCATCCGGTGCCTTGCCGCTCGCCCACGCCGCGGCGCGCGCCGCCCATCGATCGAGATCCTTGGCTGCGTAGCCGGTGGCGATGTCTTCCTGCGCGTTCATCAGCCGCGCATAGACAAAGTCGGCGGTCTGGTCGGCAAAGGACGGGTATTTTGGCGAATCGGTAAAGACCGTGGCGGCCTTGTACTTGCGCGCGAGCTTCAGGTAGTCATCGCACATGAAGCTGTCGTGGCGCACCTCCAGCACGTGGCGCAGCGTCACGCCCTCGACCGAATCCGGCAACAGTGTCAGGAAAGCCTCGAAATCGTCAGCAACAAACTGCTTGGTCGGCGCGAACTGCCACACCACCGGACCCAGTTTGTCTCCGAGTTCAGCAATGCCGCTGTCAATGAAACGATGGATCGAGTCAGCCCCTTCGGCCAGGATACGGCGATTGGTAGCAAAGCGCGACGCCTTGACCGAGAACACGAAGCCGTCCGGCGTGGCATCGCGCCAGTTGGCGAACGACGACCGCTTCTGCGTGCCGTGATACGTGCTGTTGATCTCGATGGCGGTCAGGTGACGGCTCGCATATTCGAGCTCGCGCGCCTGCGCCAGTCCCGCCGGATAGAAGCTGTCGCGCCACGGCGCAAAATTCCAGCCACCGATACCAATGTGAATCTGTGTCGCCGCCTTTGCTCCGCCCTTGCTAACCGCCATGGCCGATTCTCCACGAGAGGCAATCCGGGGAAGTCTAGCTGCAATTGCGTGATGCGGCTGCCCGCATTCGGACATGTGACTGGCAGGTGATTTGCGCAAGACGCAAGTCCAAGCCAGCGGCGCCTACGGCTGCTCGGCACCCGGCGCCGGGTATTTCCGCGCGTTCATCTCCATCTTTGCCCGCACCGCCGCATCAAGGTCCACGCCGAGCGCCGTCACCAGTTGCGTCAGGTAGATCGTGATGTCGGCCAATTCCTGCTCCACATGCCCGCGCTCGTCGGTGGCCATGATGCCGCGCGACTCCTCCTCGGTCTGCCACTGGAAGATCTCCACCAGCTCGGCCACTTCCACACTCAACGCCATGGCCAAGTTCTTGGGGCTGTGATACTTGCCCCAGTTGCGTGCCTCGCCAAAGGCGAGAGCGGCTTGCTGGAGGTTTTTTATATCGATGAGGGGCGTAGCAGACATGTCTGGATCAGGATCGCGCAAGAATCGGCACGATATCATCCTGGCGACCTGCAACGGTCGTGTGGCACGCTCGTTACGTGCTCGCCACAGCAAGGAGTTCTGCTTCCAAAGAAGCAACTACGCTGGCGAAATTGGCTCTTACGTTGTCACGAACCGCTTCTCTAGCCGCTATCGCGTCGCCGGAAAAGTATTTCTTTACGGCTGACGTGCCGTCCTCGTCGTCTGTGGCAATTAGCCTGAATGGGTCACCGTCGAAAAACGGCATCGGTTGGGAACTACCAATCTTGAAGGCACACGCTTTAAGCGGATAGAGATCCATGATCTCAACAAACTTGCGGTCAAACGTCAACAATGCAGGGAAGAAGTACCTTGCTTGTTTGCTCGGCTCGAATGTGATCGACTGCTCCAGTTGCCGAACATGCCACATGTCCCAAGCCATGTTTCGCAGCAATTTCAAGATATCGCTTTTTGAATTTTTTTGAATCTTTCCGAAGAACTTGAGATCGTTCCCGCGGATGAAATATGCCCGAGCAACAGCTGCCTCCCGGATGCTCATAGTGGCTAGTGTCGAATGACAGAATTCTAGGAAAGCCGCCATTTTCTTGCCAATCCCTGCGCTCGGTGACTTCAGTTGAATTGACGCGATCTTGACCAGGCAGGCATAAAGGTACTGGTGCCTAGAGATCAGACCTTCCATCAGCGTACTGTCCTCAATGTCCAAGTACATCCTGGACACTTGCTGTTGCGCAGTGGCGGCCAACTCCTGATCGGACAAGATTGAGCGTACTTCTCCACTCGACTTTAACCAGTCAACATCAATGGTACGCAAAATCTCATAAGCTTTGAGGTTATCAAAGATCTTATCAGCCGACTCGCCACCTGCGATCCGTGGCAAATTTTCCGTGAGGTAGGGGATTGGATCAACATGGACATCAGGCCGCGCAATGAACTCAAAGACTTCCTGGAAGTCTGCGGGGATGCCACCGCCCCGCTTACCTGCCATATGTGGCACAAGGTAGCTCATGGCATTTGTATCGAGCGAAATGGAGTAGTCAATCGGATAGGTCGCTTGTCCAGATTCCATCTCCAAGGCGGTTTCCGCATCTAGCACGATAACCCGCTCGGTTTTGAACAAGCTACGAATGGCCGCGCCAGCTGAAAATGTTCGGTTTAGTGTAAAGCCAGGTGATCCTCCCCTATCGGAAGCGAAAACAAATTTGTAGTCCTTTAGAAGCGGAGCCGCCAATCGATATAACGTAAATGCCTCGGCAGTGTTGGCGGAGTTGCAGATACGCGCAACCATTTCCTCGACATGAAATCCTTGAAAATCATTCACGATTCGTCCTGAACCTGTCAAATGGAAGGGCGGGACATCAAGCCTTGTGGCCGAATGATGTAGCGCCAGATTTGAAGCTGACAGCGCTCTTGCAAGAGCACCTGCAACAGACGATGGAAGATCAGATCTTCTATAGAAATACTGGTGACTCGTTCGATAAATGATCTGCCGCAGACGGGCATTTGGCTTTTCAGACAGGAGAATCTGAAGGGCTGGCAGCGTCTCGAAACCACGTCGCTCGTACGACGAACCAGTGTGAGCAAGAAAGCCGCCCACGGAATTGAAAAAGGGGCTGCGTCATGCGCAGCCCCTTTTTCCGCGAGCCTCGTGCCGCGAGCCTTCGAGGCACGCAATGCACTCTAATCCAACAAACTCTGAAAACTCAGTTCAGCGAACAGCCCCTTCCTTGTACGGCTGATTCCGATTTCCTACAGTTCACATCCCTCAAACATCAATATTCCGAGCCACCAACGCATTCGACTCAATAAAGTTCCGGCGCGGCTCCACCTCGTCGCCCATCAGCGTCGTGAAGATCTGGTCCGCTGCAATCGCGTCTTCGATCTGTACGCGCAGCAGGCGGCGTTGGGTCACGTCGAGCGTTGTTTCGAACAGCTGGTCGGGGTTCATTTCGCCCAGGCCCTTGTAGCGCTGGCGCGTGACGCCGCGTTCGGCTTCGCTCAGCAGCCATTGCATGGCCTGGTGGAAATCCGCCACGGTCTGTTCGCGCATGCGATCGCCTTCGCCGCGCTTGACCTTGGTGCCGTCCGGGATCAGGCCCTGGAACGTCTTGGCGGCGCCGGACAGTGCGGCGTAGTCGGCGCCGTGGACGAAGTCTGCGTCCAGGTGCGACAGTCGCACGTTGCCGTGGTGGCGGCGCGCGATCATCAGGCGGTGCTTGTCGGTCTTCTCGTCGAACTGCGCGTAGACGTCTGCGGTGCCATCGTCGTTGACGGCGGCGCCGAGCAGAGTCTTGGCGTGCATCTCGGCCAGCTTGGCCTTCAGCGCAACAGCCGATGCCTCGGCAGCAGCGGCGTTGTCGAGGTCGAGCGTCACGCCGTCGGCGATGGCGCGCAGCGCATCGGTATCGACGATGCGCGACAGACGGCCGATCACGCCTTCGGTCAGCTGGTACTGGCGGGCCAGTTCGCCCAGCGCATCACCGGCGATCTCGCTGCCGTCCGGACGGATCAGCGCGGCCTTTTCCATCGCCAGCTTCAGCAGGTACGCATTCAGTTCGTTGTCGTCCTTGATGTAACGCTCGTCCTTGCCGTGCTTGATCTTGTACAGCGGCGGCTGCGCGATATAGACGTAGCCGCGTTCGATGATGTCAGGCATCTGGCGGTAGAAGAACGTCAGCAGCAGCGTGCGGATGTGCGAACCGTCCACGTCAGCATCGGTCATGATGATGATGCGGTGGTAGCGCAGCTTCTCGAGGTTGTAGTCTTCCTTGCCGATGCCCGTGCCCAGCGCCGTGATCAGCGTCAGCACTTCCTGGCTGGACAGCATCTTGTCGAAGCGCGCGCGCTCCACGTTCAGGATCTTGCCCTTGAGCGGCAGGATTGCCTGGAACTTGCGGTCGCGGCCCTGCTTGGCCGAGCCGCCTGCGGAGTCACCCTCCACCAGGAACAGTTCGGATTGCGCGGGGTCCTTCTCCTGGCAATCGGCCAGCTTGCCCGGCAGGCCCATGCCGTCCATCACGCCCTTGCGGCGCGTCATTTCACGCGCCTTGCGTGCGGCTTCGCGCGCACGGGCCGCGTCGACGATCTTGCTGCAGATGATCTTGGCGTCGCTCGGCGTTTCCAGCAGGAAGTCGGTCAGCGCCTTGCTGACGAGTTCTTCCACCGGCAGGCGTACTTCGGACGAAACCAGCTTGTCCTTGGTCTGCGAGCTGAACTTCGGCTCGGGCACCTTCACGGACAGCACGCAGGCCAGGCCCTCGCGCATGTCGTCGCCGCTGGTTTCCACCTTGGCCTTCTTGGCGATCTCGTTTTCTTCGATGTACTTGTTGATCACGCGCGTCATCGCTGCGCGCAGGCCCGTCAGGTGGGTGCCGCCGTCACGCTGCGGAATGTTGTTCGTGAAGCAGAGCACCTGCTCGTTGTAGCCATCGTTCCACTGCATCGCCACTTCCACCGAGATGCCATCCTTCTCCGCGTTGCCGTAGAAGATGTTCGGGTGCAGCGTGGTCTTGGCGCGATTGATGTACTCGACAAAGCCCTTCACGCCGCCGGCAAACGCGAAATCCTCTTCCTTGCCCGTGCGCTGGTCCACCAGCTTGATGTGCACGCCATTGTTCAGGAACGAGAGTTCGCGGATACGCTTCGAGAGCACTTCATAGTGGAACTCGACGTTCGTGAAGATCTCTTCATCGGCCAGGAAGTGCACTTCGGTGCCGCGCTTGTCGGTGGCGCCGATGATCTTCATCGGCGAGACTTCCACGGGCTGGCCATCCGGACCGTTCACGGTCTCGACAATACGGTTCTGCACCTCGCCCTTGGCGAATTCGATCAGGTTGACCTGGCCGTCGCGCCGCACCGTCAGGCGCAGCCACTTGGACAGTGCGTTCACGCACGACACGCCCACGCCGTGCAGGCCGCCGGACACCTTGTAGCTGTTCTGGTTGAACTTGCCGCCCGCGTGCAGCTCGGTCATGGCGATTTCCGCCGCGCTGCGCTTCGGTTCGTGCTTGTCGTCGAACTTCACGGCCGGCGGGATGCCGCGGCCGTTGTCGACGATCGAGATCGAATTGTCGCTGTGGATCGTGACGAGGATCTCGGTGCAATAACCCGCCAGGGCCTCGTCGATCGAGTTGTCGAGCACCTCGAATACCAGGTGGTGCAGGCCGGTGCCGTCGGACGTATCGCCGATATACATGCCGGGACGCTTGCGCACCGCTTCCAGGCCTTCCAGGATCTGGATCGAAGAGGCGCCGTAAGTGTTTTCCTGCTGCGGATTCTGCTGGTCGGTCATGTTTTCCTACTCACGATACTAACGACAAAAGCGGATAAAGCCGGACCTGCGCCATGCGGCAGCGGGTGCGGCGAGTCCGCGTTTTGCGGGTTACTTGAAAACGGCAAAAGGGGCGGATCCCGAGGATCCGGCCCCTGATGCGGTGTGTGCCCGATTGTGTATGGATGGCGACTGGGTCTTGGCCATCAAATGCGCATCGGCATCACGACGTACTTGAAGTTGTCGTCTTCCGGCACGGTAATCAGCGCGCTCGAATTGGAGTCGCCGAGGCTGACCTGCACCTGCTCGCTCTTCAGGTTCGCGAGCACATCGAGCAGGTAGGTCACGTTGAAGCCGATATCGAGCGCATCGCCCGAATAATCGAGTTCCAGTTCTTCCTGCGCTTCTTCCTGGTCCGCGTTGGTCGAACTGATCTTGAGCACATGCGTATCGAGGATACAGCGCACGCCCTTGAACTTGTCCGTGGTCAGGATCGCCGTGCGCTGCAGCGCCTGCTGCAACTGCACGCGGTCGATCGCGAATGCATTCTTGTAGCCCTTCGGGATCACGCGCTGGAAGTCCGGGAACTTGCCTTCCACGAGCTTGCTGATCAGTTCCACGTTGGCAAACGTGAACTTCACCTGATTCGCGGCCAGTTGTACCTGCACGGGATCGTCGTTGTCTTCGAGCAGGCGCTGCAGTTCGAGAATCGTCTTGCGCGGAATGATGACTTCCTGGCGCGAGCCCACGCCCGCCGCCTCGTTCTCCAGCTCAACGCCGCAGTACGCCAGACGGTGACCGTCAGTGGCCACGGCCATCACCTTCTTGCCATCGACCACGAGCAGCATGCCGTTCAGGTAATAGCGGATGTCCTGCTGCGCCATCGCAAAGTGGACCATCGCCAGCAGATGCTTGAACGTCTTCTGCGGCAGGCTCACGCTCGCGTTGAACTCGGCGGCTTCGGCAACGGTCGGGAATTCCTCGGCGGCCAGCGTCTGCAGTGCGAAGCGGCTCTTGCCCGATTGCACGGACATGCGCTTGTCGTTCAGCGACAGCGCCACGTCGCCATCGGGCATCGCGCGCAGGATGTCGAGCAGCTTGCGCGCGGCAACGGTAGTGGCCACGTCGTCGCTCCCCACGCCGCACTCGGCATGCGTGGTGATCTGGATCTCGATATCGGTGGAGAGGAAGGAAACGTTCGAGCCGGACTTGCGGATCAGCAGGTTGGCCAGGATCGGGAGGGTGTGGCGGCGCTCCACGATGCCGCTCACGATTTGCAGCGGACGCAGCAGGTTGTCTCGCGAGGTTTTGACCAATTGCATTGAAATTATCCTTCGTCGTTTGTCGTCGGCGACCGCGGAATCAGGCGCAGCTCCAGGATCCAAATTCATAAAGGAATCAAGGAGTTAATGCCGCATTGTACCAAGGATAAGCCGCTGCGGTGAAGCGGGCCGAGTCCGGCGGGGCGCCTGGCTGTGCACAAAATGCCACGGTCAGGCGGCTCAATCCGCCAACGCGTCCCGACTCACCGCAAAGCCTTATCTGAGGCCAGTTACCGCAATCCAAGGTTATTCTGGCGCCCGTTTGCCGCCGGACGCGCACCCAGTAGTATGCCAGCCCGGCAAGGCTGGCCCGGAATTCCGGTTCCGGGACGCCGCCGCGCCCGAATACGGCGCGCGACATTGGCCCCCGGTCAGCCCTTGAGCGTCTGCTCCAGCACGTGCAACTCGTGATTGAGTTGCGCGTCCTTGCTGCGCTCGTCGGCAATCTTGCGCACGGCGTGCAGCACCGTGGTGTGATCGCGTCCACCGAAGAGTTCGCCGATCTCCGGCAGGCTCTTCTGCGTCAGTTCCTTGGCCAGGTACATGGCGATCTGGCGCGGCCGTGCAATGTTCGCGGGGCGCTTCTTCGAATACATGTCCGCGACCTTGATGTTGTAGAAGTCGGCACAGGTCTTCTGGATATTCTCCACGGAGATCTGGCGGTTCTGCACGGTCAGCAGGTCCTTGAGCGCCTCACGCGTGACATCGATCGTGATGTCCTTGCCGTGGAAGTTCGAGAACGCCAGGATCTTGCGCAGCGCCCCTTCCAGTTCGCGCACGTTCGAGCGCAGATGCTTGGCGACGAAGAACGCCACTTCCTCCGGCACGCTCACGTTCTCGGCGGCAGCCTTCTTCATCAGAATCGCCACGCGCATCTCGAGCTCGGGCGGCTCGATCGCCACCGTCAGGCCCGAATCGAATCGCGAGATCAGGCGATCGTCGATGCCGGTGATTTCCTTCGGATACGTATCGCTGGTGATGATCACCTGCGCGCGATTCGCAATCAGCGCCTCGAACGCATAGAAGAACTCTTCCTGCGTGCGGTTCTTGCCCGAGAAAAACTGGATGTCGTCGATCAGCAGCAGATCCAGCGAGTGGTAATAGCGCTTGAACTCGTCGAACGCTTTTCGCTGATAAGCCTTCACCACGTCGGACACGTACTGTTCCGCATGGATATAGCGGATGCGCGCGCGCGGGTTCTCCATCAGCATGAAATTGCCGATGGCGTGGATCAAGTGGGTCTTGCCCAGGCCGACGCCGCCATAGAGATAGAGCGGGTTGTACGACTTGCCCGGGTTGTTGGCCACCTGGATTGCCGCCGCGCGGGCCAGCTGGTTGGCCTTGCCGGTGACGAAGTTGTCGAACGTCAGGATCGGGTTCAGGCGCGAACGCTCATGGACGGTGTCGTTCGGCTGCGCAGGCACCGTGCCCGGCTGCTGCTGGCCGCGGTACGGACGGCCACTGGCTTCGGCCGGGTCCATCTGGGCCACGTCGATATCGGCGAGGTCATGCGCTGGAGCACCGGCTCCTCCCTGCAGGGGGTTACCGGTTGGCGCGGCCGCCCGGTTCTGCATGCCTGCGGGGTAAGGAGCCTGCCCGCCCTGGGCCGGACCTGGCTGCGGCGCATACTCGTGATAGCCGCCCATCTGCGACGGAGCCTGGCCATAGGGCTGGGTGGGCATGCCACCCGGAGCACCCGTGGGCATGCCGGGATAAGGCGCGGCATTCGCACCCATTCCTGCGTGGCCCGCGGCACTGGCATCCATGGCTTGCTGCGTATAAGTCGCAGCACGGCCCGACGCAGCGGGATCCAGAACAAAGTGAACGCTAACCTGCGTTTCCCAGTATTCGCACGCAAGCGCGGTGATACGACCCGAAAACTGGCTCTTGACCCAGTCGAGCTTGAAGCGGTTGGGCGCGGCAATCCGCAGCGCATGCGCTTCCTCGTCGAAGGCGACCGGCGCCAACGGCTTGATCCAGGTTTTGAACTGTTGCGGCGTCAGTTCGCGCTCGAGCTGCGCGGCTGCCGCCTGCCAGAAATCTTGCATGTGTTCTTCTAAGTGATCGCGCCACGACTTTCATTGGCACGTCACGGACAAGGCGGCACTCGCGCCACGGGGCTTCCCTCTTTTTTGTGCGCCCTTCGGAGTGTGTACCCACGAAAAGCAAAATGCCGCCCATCGTGCCCGAGGCACGGCAACGGCATTCAAAAACGGTATACGGCAGGTATACCCAAGGCAGGAAGACCCGGGTTGTGCGTGCGCCACGCAGCCCGTGTAGTGTTTGGACCGGGATTGTACCCCCCTGTCCAAGTTATCCACAAAGGATAACCCTGTGGACAACTTGTGAAAAATCAGTGGATTTGTGTGCACAACCTGCGCCGCCACGCCTCACCCAAGCGGCGCCAACGGCAGATAATCCATCGGAAACAAGGACTTGGATAACATTTGAAGCGCCCCGCAGGAATACGGGAGCCGTCCGTTGTTACCCACCAGGCATTGTGGACAATGGCGCACCGGCGTTTACCCACAGGCCGGGAGGCATTGTGGCGGCTTTTTCGGCACCGCCGGTCCCGCGCCTTGACACGCTTTGCGAAAATCGGTTAAATGGCGGGTTCTGCGATGCCGCAGGGGATCACGTATGCGCATCGCCGGGTCTGGCCAGTACCGTCGCATGCAAGCATGTGCGGCCTCAGGCAAGCCGCCCGATCGCGTCAACGCCTTGTCCCATGCGATGAGGTCCAACGGCGGCCGGCAGCAAGACAGAACCAGAATCGTCGGCAAAGCCGCGGCCACCTTACCCCATGGGCGGGCGTCGGCTGTGCGGCAGCCCCATGCGAACCATACGCGGCGGCCAAGGCGAACCGGCATAGGCCGGCGCCCGGAAAGCCCGGATCAACCAGAGAGTGCAACATGAAACGTACCTACCAACCTTCCGTTACCCGCCGCAAGCGTACCCATGGTTTCCGCGTGCGCATGAAGACCCGCGGCGGCCGTGCCGTGATCAACGCACGTCGCGCCAAGGGCCGCAAGCGCCTGGCAATCTGAGGGCCGGGCGACCGGTGGGGGCAATGAGCATTGCGGCGGGCAACTGTCGCGGATGATCTCGCTGCCCCAGCCCGACGCCTCGCTCTCAGGATGGCCAGGAGTGCCGCAGTCCGGTGACTCCGCAGTTTTGACCAGCGTGTCGGACCATGCCTTCCCCAAAGCCGCGAGGCTCACAAAGACGGATGAGTTTTCATCCGTTTTTGCTTTGCGGCCCCGGCGTCGCAGCCCGCACTTCGTGCTGTATGTGTGCGCCAACGGCCTGGAGCAGGGCCGGCTCGGCATCGTCGTCGGCAAGAAGTTCGCGCCGCGCGCCGCCGAGCGCAACCTTGTAAAGCGCATGGTGCGGGAACTGTTTCGCTGCCGGCAGGACCAATTCGCTGGCCGTGACATTTTGTTACGGTTGCAGGCCAAGTTTCCGCGTGCGGACTTTGCCAGCCGAACGGCGATCCGGCGGGTCTGCCTGACCGAACTCAGCGGCTTGCTCGATGTTGCGGCCAGGCCGCTGCCGGTAGCAGCGGCTGCAGCCCCGCCCGACCCGGCCACGCCGGCCAGCCAGCCGGCCACCCCCGCCTGACCATCACCATGAAGCGAATCCTGCTTGCCCTGCTGCGCGTCTACAAGATCGCCCTGAGTCCGTACCTGGGCTCGCAGTGCCGCTTCCTGCCCACGTGTTCCGACTATGCCCGCGACGCCATCGCCAGCCATGGCCCGGCGCGCGGCACGTGGATGGCTGCGTGCAGGCTTTGCCGCTGCCATCCTTTCGCAAAGGGCGGGTATGATCCCGTGCCCGAGCCCGCAGTAAACGGGAAGGCCGACGCGGCGCCCCGCGCATCCGCCGCGCCAGGCCGTCCGCCTGTCACGGTCCGGCTCCCCAGACCCTGATTCCCCCAGACCATAGCGAGATATGGATATCAAACGCACTATCCTGTGGGTCATCTTCTCGATGGCCCTCGTGCTGCTCTACGACAACTGGCAGCGCGCCAACGGCCACGCGTCGATGTTCTTCCCGAGCGCCAATACGCAACAGCAGGCCGCTCCGGCCGGTGGTGCGAGCGGCGCCGCGGCCCAGGGTGACGTGCCCAAGGCCAGCGGGACGAACGCTTCCGCGCCAGGCGCCGTGCCGGCTGCCCCGCAGGGCGCCGCCCAGCCTTCGGCCGAGAAGGTCGTGGTGACCACCGACGAGGTACGCGCGGAGATCGATACCGCTGGCGGCATCGTGTCGCGCCTCGAGCTGCTGCACGAGAAAGAGAAGGACGGCAAGCCCGTGGTGCTGTTCGAACGCGATGCCACGCGTACGTACCTGGCACGTTCGGGCCTGATCGGCGGCGACCTGCCGAACCACACGACGGTGTTC
This sequence comes from Cupriavidus sp. DL-D2, assembly GCF_039710735.1. NCBI lineage: Bacteria > Pseudomonadati > Pseudomonadota > Betaproteobacteria > Burkholderiales > Burkholderiaceae > Cupriavidus > Cupriavidus sp. DL-D2. The sequence goes on from NZ_JBDKXK010000014.1 coordinate 80,901, forward strand.
ACGGCTGCCCCCGGCGCACGCGCGCTGGCACCCGGCCAGGACAAGCTCGACGTTGTACTGACGGCCGAGAAGAACGGTGTGAAGTTCACGAAGACGTACACCTTCAACAAGGGCAGCTACGTCATCGATACGCGCTTCGACGTGGCCAACTCGGGCACGGCGCCGATCTCGCCCACGCTGTACATGGAACTCGCGCGCGATGGCAGCAAGGTCGAGCAGTCGCAGTTCTACAGCACGTTCACGGGCCCGGCCATCTACACGAACGCCGACAAGTACCACAAGATCAGCTTCGAGGACATCGCCAAGGGCAAGGCCACCGTGCCGCCCGCCACGAACAATGGCTGGGTAGCGATGGTGCAGCATTACTTCGCCTCGGCCTGGATTCCGCAGAACGGCAAGGAGCACAGCTTCTACGCCGAGCAGATCGATCCGAACCTGTACCGCGTGGGTGTCCAGCAGCCGCTGGGCCAGATCGCGCCGGGCGCGGCGGTCAGCACCCAGGCACGCCTGTTCGCGGGTCCGCAGGAAGAGCACATGCTCGAGCAGATCACGCCGGGCCTGGAACTGGTGAAGGACTATGGCTGGCTGACCATCCTGGCCAAGCCGCTGTTCTGGCTGCTGGAGAAGCTGCACGGCTTCCTGGGCAACTGGGGCTGGTCGATCATCGCGCTGACCGTGCTGATCAAGCTGGTGTTCTTCCCGCTGTCCGCCGCGAGCTACCGCTCGATGGGCAAGATGAAGGACCTGCAACCCCGCATGACGTCGATCCGCGAACGCTACAAGGGCGATCCGCAGAAGATGAACGCGGAGATGATGGCCCTGTACCGTACCGAGAAGGTGAACCCGCTCGGCGGCTGCCTGCCGATCGTGATCCAGATCCCGGTGTTCATCGCGCTGTACTGGGTGCTGCTGTCGTCGGTGGAAATGCGCGGCGCGCCGTGGCTGGGCTGGATCCATGACCTCTCGGTGCCGGATCCGTTCTACATCCTGCCGATCGTGATGGCTGTGTCGATGTTCGTGCAGACCAAGCTGAACCCGACCCCGCCGGATCCCGTGCAGGCCAAGGTCATGATGATCATGCCGCTGGTGTTCTCGTTCATGTTCTTCTTCTTCCCGGCCGGCCTCGTGCTGTACTGGGTGGTGAACAACATCCTGTCGATTGCCCAGCAATGGCAGATCAACCGCATGCTCGGCAAGGGCAAGGCGGCGGCGATCGCCAAGAGCTGATTGCCGGGGTTCTGCCCCGCATTACGAAGAACCCGGCCTCGCGCCGGGTTTTTTGTTGTCTGTTTTTATCGCCGCCGCCACGCGGCTGGCCTCAAGGCGTATGCTTCAAGTCTTATATAAGACTTAGCAACCCCGCTGCAGCGGAAAGGGACATGCCATGACGTGGTCGGCCAGCCAATACGTACAGTTCGAGGACGAGCGAACCCGCCCGGTGCGCGATCTGGTGGCGGCCATTCCGCCGGTGGATGCCCGGCGCGTGGTCGATATCGGCTGCGGCCCAGGCAACTCCACCGAGGTGCTGGCCGCCCGATTTGTCGATGCCGAAGTCACGGGCGTGGACAGCGACACCGACATGATCGCCGCCGCCCGCAAGCGGCTGCCCGACCTGCATTTCGATATTGCCGATGCCACGCAATGGAACGACGCCGGCCCGTGGGATGTGATGCTGGCCAACGCCGTGTTCCAGTGGGTGCCCGACCACGCCACGCTGTTTCCCTCGCTCGTCAGCCGCCTGACGCCGGGCGGCAGCCTCGCCGTGCAGATGCCGGACAATCTCAACGAGCCGCCGCACCTGCTGATGCGCGAAACCGCCATGAACGGCCCGTGGTCTGCCAAGCTGACCGAGGCGGCTGGCACGCGCACCGCCCTGCCCTCCGAACGCTGGTACTACGAATTGCTGAAGCCGCACTGCAGCCGCGTGGATATCTGGCGCACGATCTACCAGCATCCGCTCAAGGGCGGCGCGGCGGCGGTGGTCGAGTGGTTCAAGGGTAGCGGCCTGCGGCCGTTCCTGGCACCGCTCGACGAGACCGAGAAAGCCGCCTATCTCAGACAATACGAAACGGCCCTGGCCAAAGTCTTTCCGGCGCTGCCAGACGGCACGGTACTGCTGCCCTTCCCTCGGGTCTTCATTGTCGCCACCCGATAGCTCAGTGTTGGCGCCGGGCGATGCATGCGCCACCCACGTGCGCCATCGCCTACACTAGACGGACCCCTGCGCAGTCAATCTCTTTGCCGGTCACGATCAAGAGACACCGCCATGAGCCGTCAACCAGCATTGCATCGCAAGATGCGTCCCACCCGGGCGTTCGTTATCCTGGGCGATCACGGGCTGCGCGCTGTCGACAAGCGGCTCGAAGCGCTGCAGCATCGGGACGAGATCGAAGATGTACATCAACTACGCGTCGCCATTCGCCACCTGCGTGCCGTGACGTGGGCCTTCGGGCCGGTCCTTGGCGCGCACGTCAAGGCGCGCTGGAAGCGTACGCTGCACGATATGGCCGGCGCTGCCGGACCCGTGCGCGACTGGGATGTCTTCATCGCGGAGACCCTTGCGCCGGCGCTGGAGATGCAGCCCAACGATCCGGTGTTGACCACGCTGGTGCAGACCGCGCAAGCGCGACGCGTGGCCGATCACGCCGAAATGATGGAGAAGCTCGCGCACTATCGGCAATCGCCGCTGCCTATCCTGTATCGCGATCTGATTCATATCGCCTCGGAGACATCCGACGAGCGCTTGAAGGGCTTCGCGCCCCGCCGCATTCGCAAGGCCCGGCGCCATGTTCGCGATCTGGCGCGCATCGCCCGCGACGGCCAGACTGATCACGTTCACAAACTCCGCATCGGCAACAAGCGTCTGCGCTATGCCATCGAGGCACTATCCGACGTGCTCCCCGGCCGCTATCGCAAACGCCTGCGCAAGAAACTGGTCGCCCGGCAATCCGCGCTGGGTGACCTGATCGACGAGAGCGTGGCGCGCCGCCTGATGGCCGAATGCCTGGGCTGCGCCGACGCGCTTCACGACGCCCTCCCCTCCGATCCGCAAAACGTTCTGCGACAATAGCGCCCATGACTGCCACCCTCACCGAGCTACCGATTGCCGCCATCGCCACCGCACCGGGACGCGGCGGCATCGGCGTGGTACGCGTGTCCGGCCCCGATGTCGGCACGATCATGCGCGCCGTATGCGGCCGCAACCTGCAACCGCGCCACGCCACCTACCTGCCCTTCCTCGACGCACGCGGCAAGGTCATCGACCATGGCCTGGCGTTGTACTTCCCCGCGCCGAATTCCTACACCGGAGAGGAAGTGCTTGAACTGCAGGGCCACGGCGGCCCGGTGGTCATGCAGATGCTGCTGTCGCGCTGCCTCGAAGCAGGCAAGCCCGTGGGCCTGCGCGTGGCCGAACCCGGCGAATTCACGCGCCGCGCATTTCTGAACGACAAGCTCGACCTGGCGCAAGCGGAAGCCGTGGCCGACCTGATCGAAGCCAGCACCGAAGCCGCCGCCCGCTCGGCCGCGCGTTCGATGGAAGGCGAGTTCTCCAGCGCCATCCACGCGCTTGTGGAAAAGGTCATCCACCTGCGCATGCTGGTGGAAGCCACGCTCGATTTTCCTGAAGAGGAAATCGACTTCCTCGAAGCCTCCGATGCACGCGGCCAACTCACGCGCATTCGTGAAGCCCTGGTGGGCGTGTTGAAGCAGGCGCGCCAGGGTTCGTTGCTGCGCGAAGGGTTGTCGGTGGTGCTGGCGGGTCAACCGAACGTCGGCAAGTCGTCGCTGCTGAACGCACTGGCCGGCGCGGAGCTTGCCATCGTCACACCCATCGCCGGCACCACGCGCGACCGTGTGCGCGAGACCATCCAGATCGACGGCATCCCGCTGCACATCATCGACACTGCCGGCCTGCGTGACGATGCCGCCGACGAAGTGGAGCGCATCGGTATCGAACGCACGTGGGAGGCCATTCGTCGCGCGGATATCGTGCTGCACCTCGTGGATGCTGCCGACTACCTCGAACACGGCATCTCGGAGACCGACGACCACATCGACGATCGCCTGAGCGGCCAACTTCCACCGGGCTCGCCCATCGTGCGCGTGGTCAACAAGATCGACCTCGCCCCATCGGCTGGCGAAATGGGCTTCGGCGGCAACCGGCCGCACGTTGTGGCCGCCAACGGCCCCAATCCCACCGAGATCTGGATCTCCGCACGCACCGGTGCCGGCATCGATCTGATGCGTCGCGAACTGCTGCGCCTGATCGGCTGGCAATCCGGCAACGAAGGCACCTTCCTGGCCCGTGAACGCCACCTCATCGCCCTGCGCAGCGCGCAGTCCCACCTCGACTGCGCCGTGGAACGCGCCGAGCAAAGCGCCCAGGCGCTCGACCTGTTCGCCGAGGAACTACGGCTCGCGCAGGATCACCTGAACAGCATCACGGGCGAGTTCACGAGCGACGATCTGCTGGGGACGATCTTTACGCGGTTTTGTATTGGGAAGTGAGTATCGACCTGCGCGGCGCAATGCCGTGCAGATCGGTAACCACGGCGGGGTCTTCGTCCAGGTCAACATCCTTCGGGCCATCATGGATGACACTGTGTTTTTGTACAGTGCCATCCATGAAGCCATGACTACCCAGCAAACTACCGCGAAGACCACCAGTACTTTCGAGAGTACCCGGCAAACGAACGAGGAAGATTCCGAGTTCTGGTACGCCAGAGATCTCCAGCCCATCCTGGAGTATGCAAACTGGGAGAGCTTCCGCCGGGTGGTCGACAAGGCCGTCGAAGCGTGCAAGAAATCCGGTCAAACGCCAGCAGACCATTTTCGTCACATCACGAAAATGGTTTCCATCGGTTCTAAAGCCCGTCGCGCCATTGAAGACTGCGAGTTGTCGAGATATGCCTGCTATCTGGTCGTACAGAATGGTGATCCGTCCAAACTTGCAATTGCTCAGGGGCAGACGTACTTTGCGATCCAGACCAGGCGGCAGGAACTAGCGGATGACTCGCCAAGGTTTGGAAATTTCTCTGAGGATGAACGACGTTTGATGCTGCGTGGGGAATTGGTCCATCACAACAAGGCGTTGACAGCTGCTGCAAAGAGCGCTGGTGTCAAAACCGGTCTCGACTACGCAATCTTTCAAGACCACGGCTACCGCGGACTTTATGGTGGCTTTGGCGCAAAGGATATCCACGGATCCAAGCGTCTGAAGAAGACGCAACGAATCCTCGACCATATGGGCAGCACCGAGCTTGCGGCAAATTTGTTTCGCGCAACGCAGACCGAAGAGAAGCTGAGGCGAGACAACGTTCGCGGTAAGTCACAGGCGAACGCCACCCACTTTGAGGTTGGAGCCAAAGTCCGTCAAACGATTGTGGAGCTTGGAGGCACGATGCCTGAAAGCTTGCCAACGCCGGAGAAGAGCATTCAGCAGCTCGAGCGAGAGCAGCAGCAACTACAACTCGACTCGAACGGCTTGAATGGCGACGACCACTAGCGTGATCCTGTTGTCGCAACCCCATTGATGCTGCATCTTGCACTCACGCCGTTCCAATGGTCATGAACCGCCCCCTCACCCCCGGCGAAATCGCCCTCGCCCATCAGATCTTTGCTGACGCGGTCGATTACGCGTCTGTCCGCATCCTTCATCGCAATTTCGTCTTCTGGCAGGGTGGTCGCTACATCATCACGCCGAACGGCAACATCTACCTTGGGCGCAAGCTGCGTGGGATCGATGACTTCAGCCGGGCCGGGTTGGGGCTGCAGGCGCTGTTCATCCATGAGATGGCGCATGTCTGGCAGCATCAGCGCGGGGTCAATGTGTTGTGGCGCGGTGGGTGCGAACAGGTGCTGCACTTCCTGGGGTTCAACCAGTATCGCTATCGACTGATTGCGGGCAAGGCGTTGCATGACTACAAGCTGGAGCAGCAGGGCGATATCCTGCGTGACTTCTTTCTGGCGGGGCAAGGGCACACGGCGCCGTATGGGGTGGAGGAATACCTTGTGGCGCTGGGGAGTCAGGGGGCGACTATCGTTTGATGTTGCGCTGCGCCTCGGTAGCTCCCCTCTCCCATGAAATGGGAGAGGGGAGCAAACCGGGAGCGGGATCGTTTGCCGAGGGTCTATTCCATTTGAAGTCCGCTGCGTTGACTTGTCATGCGATGTGGCGGACCATCGCCCACACAGCTTTCTGGAGCACATCATGCCGCGTGTATCGAAAGCGGAAGCGGAGAAGAACCGCGTAGTCATCGAGCAGGTATCGTCGCGGCTGTTCCGCGAGCAGGGATTCAACGGTGTCAGCGTGGCGGACCTCATGGGTGCCGCCGGCCTCACGCACGGCGGCTTCTACGGCCATTTCGAATCGAAGGATGCGCTGGCTGCCATCGCCTGCACCCGTGCCTTCGAGGAAGCCGAAGGGCGCTGGCGCAAGCGCGTGGCCGACGCCGCCGACAATGATGCCGCGCTTGCCGCCCTGATCGACGGCTATCTCTCGACGCGTAACCGCAATAGCTCCGGCACGGGGTGCCCCGTGGCGGCACTGGCCAACGACGTGGCGCGTGAAGCCGTGGACAAGCCCGTGCGTGCGGCCTTCCATGATGGCGTGGAAGACCTCTTGCAGATCCTGACCGCCATCCAGCCGGGCGATGACGCCTCGGCGGCCCGCAGCAAAGCCGTCGCACAGATGGCCACGCTGGCCGGAGCGCTGATGCTGTCGCGCGCCACGATGGGCACGCCGCTGTCGAACGAGATCCTCGCCGCCGCGCGGACGTTCCTGCTGGCGGGCGCGGAACCGGGCTAGGACGCGCTACACTGGCGACCTACTTACCTGCCTATCCCGGCCAGATGCGTCCGGCCCGCCCCCAAGATGTTGAGCAATTCCCGCCAGATCCTCGTTGCCGCCGTCGCTGTCGTTGTCCTTGTCCTGCTGTGGTTCGTAGGGAACGACACCGGTGAAATCGTCCCCACCAACACCACCACCGATACCGCTGCAGCCTCCACCCCGGCCGAACCGCCGGCCAGCCTCCCGCGCGGCATTCCGCGCAACGGCGTGCTGGACCCGATCAGTATCGATCCGAACCGCCCTGCCGACCTGCTGCCGCAATATCCGGCCGATGCGCTGGCTACCGACTACGCCGCCGACGCCGCCGCAGCCGATGATCGCTACAAGGGGAAGTACCTCATCGTCGATGGTGTGGCGAGTGGGATCCGGCGCGATCACGCGCACGTGTACCTCGAAATCCGCACCGACAATCCCGGCGTGGTAGTGCGAGCCGATCTGCTGAAGGACCAGATCTGCGGTCCGGGCACCCGCGCCTGCGAGGTGGAAGCGCGCGCAACGATGGTCCGCCGCGGCCAGAAGGTTGCCGTGGAATGCAACGGCGCAGGGGTTGGCGAGGGCGGTACGCCGCTGCTGTCGGACTGCCTGCTGCGCGGCGGCGCCAACTAGGCATCACATCGAGGCATCGCTTCGGGATCCGGGGGTTGCGCGGCGATTTGCGGCATCAGTCCCTCGCTGTTCTGCGCTTTGATCCATGGCCGGCACGCCTACATTACGGAGGCATGCTGCCGGCAATGCGCCCCTGAACCGCCATGGATGCGGGTCCGGGCGGCCGGCGCCCTCGCCGACGCGATCCAGGACCCATGATGAAGAGAGTAACGATTGCCGCCACGCTGGCCCTGCTGGCCACGGGCTGTTCCACCTACCAGAGCGTGTTGCCGGTAGATCGCGCGGATCAGGTCGATCCGATTGCCGGTTTCCAGCCCGGTGCCTATGGCGGCCCGGCGCAGTTCCGTGTCGATGGCAACCGCGTGGTCGGTGCCGATGGCTCGCTGTTCTGCGTGGTCACCAACCAGGTGAGCAACAATGCCTACGTGGAAAGCTTCATCAAGGCACTGCGCGTGCGCAACTTCGAGGTGAAGCTGCTGCCGCCGAACTCGTCCATGGCATCCTGCCCGATGACGGCGATGTACGTGGCACAGCGCCAGAACTACATCACGCCCTTCCTGGCCGCCGCCGACATCACCGTGTACCGCAACGGCGAGCGCGTGGGCAAGGCCATCTTCAACGCCAACCGCAGCGCGGGTGGCGTGAACCTGAGCAACTTCATTCCGCCCGACATGAAGATCGAGGAACTGGTGGACGAACTCTTCCCCGGACTGAAGCCGCAACCCCAGCCCGAAGCAGCACCAGCGCCGGCACCCGCCCAGCCCGCCCCGGCCCCGGTGGCCTGAGCGGGCTACGTCCAAGCTGGCCGGGACGATCAGGCCAGCCTGAACACCTCCACCGCCTGGCGCAACTCCTGCGCCTGGTGATGCAGGCTTTCGGCGGCGGCAGCGGCTTCTTCCACGAGCGCGGCGTTCTGCTGCGTCACTGTATCCATCTCCGCCACGGCGCTGCTCACCTGCCCCAGCCCCAGCGATTGCTCGCGCGAGGCTGTGCTGATATCGCCCATCAGCGCGGCAATGCCTTCCACGCGACGCACCATATCGTCGATGGCCGTACCCGCCTGCTGCACGGCCTCGTTGCCCGACTTCAGATCGGTCACCGTACGCTCGATCAACTGCTTGATCTCGCCCGCAGCGTTTGCGCTGCGTTGCGCCAGGCTACGCACCTCGCCCGCCACCACGGCAAACCCACGGCCATGCTCGCCCGCGCGCGCGGCTTCCACGGCGGCGTTGAGCGCCAGGATGTTGGTCTGGAACGCGATGCCGTCGATCATGCCGATGATGTCCACCACCTGCTGCGCATTGCGATGGATGTCGGCCATGGTCGTGACCACGCGGCCCACCGTGGTGCCGCCGGCGCGTGCCGCATCGGCGGCGCTCGCCACGGCGGCATTCGCGTCGTGCGCGTTGTCGGCATTCTGCTTCACCGTGACCGAAAGCTCCTCGATGCTCGCCACGGTCCGCTCCAGGCTGCCCGCCTGCGATGCGGTGCGCGCCGAGAGATCGGCATTGCCGCTGGCAATCTGGCTCGTGCTGCCCGCAATGGCGCCCACGCTGCCGCGCACCTTGTCGACGATGCCACTGAGGCCCTGCCCCACGCCATCGATCGCACGCATCAACTGGCCGATCTCGTCATTGCGCGTGGTCTCCAGCCGCGCGGTGAGATCACCGGAAGCCAGGCGCCCTGCTGCATCGGCGGCATGCGCCAGCGGCTGGCTGACCATACGGCGCAGCAGCCACCAGAACGCGGCCGACACCACCAGCGCAGCCAGCAGTCCACCGGCCAGGAAAAGGTTGCGGCTGGCTTCGAGTTCGTTGCGCAGCGAGGCCGTCGGCACGCTGCCGGCAATCAGCCACTTCCATTCGGGATAGGTCGCGAACGCGGTCAGGCGCTCCACTGCGGCGTTGTTGCCGATGGCCACGGTGTTGATGACGTCGCCATCCTTCGCCTCGATCATGTCACGCACCCAGGACTTGCCCTCGGCATCCTTGGCATCGATCTGCACAGTCCCTTCGCTGCCGGAGCGGTCCACCATCACCTTGCCCTGGTCCGCGCCCGGCTTGGCGTCGATCACGATGAACTGGCCATCGGCACCGATCGTCTTGCGACGGATGCGGTTTTTCAGCGCCGCGAGTTCCGCCTCGACGTTCACGCCCACGTACAGCGCGCCGACGATCTTCCCGCTGGCATCGCGCACGGGTTCGTACTTGCTCATGTAGGGCTTGCCGAACAGCCAGGCCAGCGAGCGGTACGACTTGCCTGCAGCCACCGCCGCGTAGGCCGGGCTGGCGCGATCGAGCACGGTGGCGATGGCGCGCTGGCCATCCTGCTTTTTCAGCGAGGTGGTGACACGGATGTAGTCATCGCCCGTACGCGCGAAAACCGTGGCCACCACGCCGCCTGTGTTGGCGAAGAACTTGTCCGGGATCTCGAAGCTGTTGTTGAGCACAAGGTCGCCGCTGCGGAACTCGGGCGTGGCCTTGCCAGCCACCTCGATGGTCTGCGCGGGGTCCACGGCATACGGTCCGGGGAGTACGGCGGCAAAGCTCAGCAGGAAGCGGTCGGCCTCCTGCAACATGGTGTCGTCGAGCTGGGCCACCAGCTCGCGCAGGGTCTGGCTTTCGGCGGTGATGGCCTCGCGCGCCTGCGTTTCGAGCTGGCGCATGCTGCTCAGCGAGAGCGCCAACGAAAAGGCGCAGAACGCGACAATCTGGACGGCAAGGACTACCAGCGCTAGGCGCGTGCCGATACTCCAGCTGCCGGCCCGCGCGCGCAAGCCGCCAGCCGACGCCTGCCGCGGCAGGGTAAGAGAAGAGTTTGAATACAAGGGGCGCTCCGTGATTAACGCCGTGCACCATCGTGACGCACGGGTAACGCCCGCTCTGATGGCAGGTCGTCACGTCACGGTTATCGGATGTCCGAAGTGCCGCCTTGAATGTAGAGAATGCTTAATCTAGGGAATCGGCAAAATATCACGTTGTGATATATGCAACCGGTTTCATAGTTCAAGCTGACCGAGCCGCACTACGGTCACGCCGGGCCGGAGCTGGCGCAGAGAAGGCATGACGAGCACGCAGTTGGCGTAGGGCGTGACCACGGGTTCGCCATCGCGCCAGGCGATCACGGTGCCCGCGTCGGCAAACGTTTCGAGGCCGGTATAAGGGCCGGCAAAACGGAAGTCCATGCTGCTGGCCACCACTGGCTCGGTCACGTGGATCACGCGTTGCGTGGCGGGCAGCGGACGCAGCCATCCGGCGGGCAGATCGGCTTTCTCGACGATGCCAGCGTTCAGCAGAAAGCGCGCGGTGCTGTCGCGGGCCACGTCCACGGCGGAGACTTCCCAGTGCTGGCCGCATTCGATCAGCAGCGCGTTGCGTGCGCTCGCGGCATCGCCAAAATCGGCGTAGTCGCGCATGCGGCGGCCTTCCGGATGGCCTTCGTCGACGATCACGTCCGCAGGCGTGCCGAGCGCCCGCGATAGCGCGATGCCCTTGTCGAGCGGACCCGACACGATCAGCGGACGGCTCTTCTCATGCATCGAATGCAGATCGAGCAGCAGGTCGACGGTATCGACAATGGGACGCATCGCACGGGCACGGCGCAGCTCCGAGGAATCGCGCGACATGTCGTCGAGCACAGCAGCGGTCCAGACGCGGTTGAAGTCCTGATCGACAAAGCGTGACGCATCGGGCGTGGACGCATCGAAGCGCGCGTAGGCATCCACATTGGCAAACGACAGCGTCAGCTTGCCCGTGCGCGGACGCAGGCCATGGTCAAGCAGGCCGCCCACCGTAATCGCCCCACACACCTCGTTGCCGTGCGTCAGTGCGTTGATCATCACGTGCGGACCTGCAATGCCGCTGTCGAACGTGTGGACGTACGCCACGCCGCTGTTGCCTTCGGCGTAGGGGCGGATATCGGGAAACTCGACCTCGACCGCATAGGCGTCGAAGGTAGGGGCACGCTGCGTCATCTGGTACATCCTCGGCTGTGGCTTATTGGCGGCTCATTGGCGAATATCGGCGGTCTGCACGATGGTGCGGTACTTGGCCGTCTCGCGCTTCACGAAGCTGGCGAACTGCGCCGGATTGGCCGGTGAAACCTCCACGCCGGCCTCGGCCAGCTTCTTCTTCACATCGGGCATGGTCAGCACGGCCTGCATCTCAATATTCAGGCGATCGATAATAGCCCGGTCAGTTTTGCCAGGCGCCATCAATCCGAACCATACCCCCATGTCCACGCCCTTGAGCGCGGGGGTCTCGGCCAGCGCAGGAACATTCGGCGCCACGCTGGCGCGCTTGCCTTCGGTCACGCCATAGGCGCGCACGCGATTGGCCTGGATATGGGGGAGGGCGGAGGACAGCACCATCACGGCGAGGTCGATCTGGCCGCCGAGCAGGTCGGTGGCCATGGCCGAGGCGCCCTTGTACGGCACATGCGTGATGTTGACCTGACCTTGCTGCTTGATCAGCTCGCCAGCCAGGTTCAGCGGCGTGCCCACGCCCGACGAGGCATAAGACAGCGAACCCGGCTTGGCCTTGGCCAGCGCGATCAGTTCGGCGGCGTTCTTTGCAGGCAGGTCCAGCTTGCCGACCAGCACCATCGGCTGCGTGCCGACGAACGTGATGGCCGCCAGATCCTTCTCGCCGTCATAGCGCACGGCCGGATTGGTCAGGCGCGCGATCGACACTTCGCTGCCCGAACCCAGCAGCAGCGTGTAGCCATCGGCATCGGCCTTGACCACTTTCTGCGCACCAATCGTGCCGCCAGCGCCGCCAAGGTTCTCGATCACCACGCTCTGGCCCAGGCGCTTGCCCAGCTCCGGCGCCACGGTGCGCGCCACGAGGTCCACGCTGCCGCCTGCGGTATAGCCCACGACGAGCGTGATCGGCTTGGTGGGATAGGCGGGAGCGGCCAACGCCGCGAACGCGGCACTGGCAAGGGTAGCGGCAACGGCCACGCGCATCAGGGTCTTCATGATTTCTCCGGCAGGGCTTTGAATGTTTGCGCCGATGTTAGAGAGCGCGCGGCACGCACATCGTGCAGCTTTGGCAATGGGGGTTGCTGTTTTGGCAATGGGCGGAAGTGGTGCATGGCCGCTCTTCCGGCTTGGTTTTTGGTTCCCCTCTCCCGCGAGCGGGAGAGGGGTTAGGGGAGAGGGCGGGAGGCTCTGCTTGCCGACCACATCGCAATTTGGACCGCTGGCCCTCTCCCCCAGCCCCTCTCCCGCAAAGCGGGAGAGGGGAGCAAAACAAACGGGGAGAGGGGAGAAAAACAACAGGGGAGCTACTTGATCGCCGCCGCCCAAAACACCTCCGCCAATGCCCGCATCTGCGTTCTCGGCCGATACAGCCGGATATCCAGCGCAAGGTCCACAGCATCGCCCTGCACATCCGCACGCACCAGCCTCCCTGCATGCAGATCATCCGCAATCAGCTTCGCGGGCAGCCACGCCAGGCCCATTTTCTGGCGCACCATTTCATGCACCGACTCCGCGAAATCGCTCACCGCAATCACGTCGAGCTTGCCGGCCAGTTTGCGGCGCGCGATTTCCTGATTGACCATGCGGCCCATGGTCAGGGTCTCGGCATACGCGATCATCGGCACCATTGCCGTACGCTGTCCGAGTCGGAACGTTGGACCGCCGCGCGCATCGGCCGCTGCCACGCACACTAATCGCTCCACGCCCACCGGATGGAACATGTAGCGGGTGTCGTCGAGCATCACGGGAAGATCATGCGGGCTGTAGCAGAGCAGGAAGTCGGCATCGCCCTCGGTGAACATCTCCAGCGCGTCATGCGTGGCGTGCGTGGAGAGCCGCGTGCGGAAACCCGCGCCCACGGGATCGTTGCGCAACGCAAGGCGCAGGCCGGCCAGCCATGCGGGCACCATCGAGCGGGCGAGTGTCTTGCCGGTGGCAATCGTGATGGTGCTGGCATCGGCACGATGCGCCGCACGCAGCGACATCCGTGCCTCGTCGAGCGTGCGCAGCGCGGCCTGGGCGGCTTCGAGAAACTGGCGGCCTTCGGCGGTGAGCCGCACCGGAAACGCGCTTCGGTCGATCAGCGGTGCGCCGGCCCAGACCTCCAGCGCCTGCATGCGCCGTCCGAATGCCGGGGGCGTGACATTGCGCAGTTCGGCAGCACGCGCGAGGCTGCCGGCCTGTGCCAGACAGACGAAATCTTCGAGCCAACGGATATGCATGGGGGCGCCGGAATGTGTTGGCGCATTGTAGCGTCGCCCGACTCGTTTAGAATTTTCCCCCATGACCTCGATCCCGCGCGACGGCCAGTCCGTCGCCTCCCCAGATTCCGCCATGTCCGCCGATCTATCCACGACACCGCCCGAGTACACGATCGACGAACTCGCGCGCGTGGCGGGCACTACGGTGCGCAATATCCGCTCGTACCAGGACAAGGGGCTGATCGATCCGCCCGAGCGGCGCGGGCGCGTGGGCATCTATACGCAGACGCATCTGGGACGGCTGCGGCTGATCAACCATCTGCTGGCGCGCGGCTACACGCTCGCCAACATCATGGAGTTGCTCAAGGCCATCGTGGAGGGGCACGACCTGCGCTCGATCCTGGGTCTGGAAACCGCAATCAGCAGTCCGTGGAATACCGAGGCACCGCGCCACTATTCCTATCTCGCACTCGCGCGCATGTTTGGCCGCGCGATTTCACGGCCGGTGCTGAAGCGCGCGATTGCGTTGGGGTTGCTGGAGCCCGATGGTCTCGGCTATCTGGCACGCAGTCCGCGTGCGCTGGCGGCAGGCGTGGAAATGGCGCGTGCGGGCTTTCCGCTCAATGATCTGCTCGACATCATCGAGCATGCACGCGGGCATTTCCAGGCCGTGTCCGATCGCATCGTCGGCATGGTGGTGCGCGAACTGGACCGCTTCGGCGAAGGGCAACTGCCGCCGCCTGCGGAAGTGCCACGCATTGTGGATGTGCTGTGGCGGATTCGTCCGCTGGCGATGGTCACGCTGGAGACGGAGATGATGCGCGCACTGGAGATTTCGGCGAACAAGTATCTGGGGGATCGGGTGGCGGGGATTTTGGCGAGCCTTCAGGAAGAAAAGCGCGAGCGGTAATCAATGCGTTGGCCCTCTCCCCCGGCCCCTCTCCCGCGTGCGGGAGAGGGGAGCAAAACAAGCGGGAGAGGGGAGCACACCGACGAGGATTCAAACCCTGCCGGTTTTCTCCCCTCTCCCTCTGGGAGAGGGGCGGGGGAGAGGGCAGGCGCGCGAAGCACTATCGCAACAGAATCAAGCCGCTGACCTCAATGACGGCGCACGCGTACTCGCCCCGGCCTTGATGGCCGTCTGTTCGATCTCTTCGATCAGCGGCATGATGCGGCTCAGTTCCGCGCGGTTGTCTTCGTCCCACGGATGGAAGCCCGGCCGGAAGTAATCGAACCATTCCGGAATCATCTTGCGCAGCACGCCCGGTGAACCCCACAGAAACTTGATCACGCTGCCGAAGCCCGTCAGCTTGTTGCGGCACGTCTTGTCCGCCATCACCAGCCGCACGTGGAATACGAACACCAGCGCCCAGAACGTAACCGTGGTGGTCAGCATCGTGAACGCGCGCAGCAGGTAGCGATACGGCCCCGGCTTCATCACCGTGTTCCACACGTCGTACGCCACCGCCTTGTGCTCGGTTTCTTCCAGCGCGTGCCACGTCCACACCTGTCGATATCCCGGCTCGGACACACCCATGTGGCGCGGATCGGACAGCATGCCGCCGGCCAGCATCGCCGTGTAGTGTTCCAGCGCGATGGTGTGCGCGAGCTGCCACGATTTCGGCAGGATCTTGCGCAGCAGGTTAAGCAGCTTGGCCACCGCGTTGTCGAGCTTCGACGCTGGCAGTCCTGCATCATCCAACAACCGGTTGTAAAGGATGTGCTCGCGCGTGTGCATCGCCTCCTGCCCGATGAAGCCAGCCACAGCCTGCTTGAGTTCAGGATCGGTGACGCGGTCGCGGTAGTTGCGCACGCTGTCCATGAAGAAGCGTTCGCCGGCCGGGAAGAAGATCGACAGCGCGTTGATGAAGTGGGTGACGTGCTGCCCGCGCTCGTGCCAATCGCAGATGCGTTCGGGCGGCAGATGGGGATGAACGTCGCGGCGTACGGGCATCATGACGAGGACTCCTGTGTCGAAGGGACCGACGCCTCACGGGCGCCGTCGAGGAAGGGCAGCAGGTCAGCCGCCACGCGCTGCGGGTCTTCTTCCATCGGGACATGGCCGAGACCCGCATAGCGGTGCAGCGACACGACGGGGAGACGTGCCGCGAACGCCGCGGCATGCGCGGGCGGTATCCAGCGGTCGCGCTCGCCCCACAACACCAGCGTGGGGGCTTGCACGCCGCGCAGCCGCTCGGTATCCAACGCATCGAAATCGAGCCTCGGCACCATGCGGCCCACCGCTTCGCGGCTGCCTGCTGCATAAAAGAAATCGACGTAGCGCCGGAACGTGGATTCCGGCACGCGCCTGGCATCGCCGTACACATCGCGTGTGGCCGCGCGGATGATCGCTTCGGGCAACATCCACGGGGCCGACCAGCGCACCACGGCGTGCCGGAACAGACCGATATAGATCGGCAGCTTCATCGGAAAGCCCGCCGCATCGATCAGCACGAGCCTATCCACCAGCGCGGGCCGGCGTGCGGCGAGATCCCACGCAATCAACCCGCCCAGCGAGTTGCCGATCAGCGTGGCGCGCGAGATACCCACGGCCAGCAGGAAGCTGTCGATGAAGCTGCGATACACATCGACATCCATCGTGACCACGCGACCGCGTGCATCGCGCAGCGGGCCGGTGAGACCGAACGGTGGAATATCGAGGCGGACCACGCGATACCGCTGGCGCAGCATCGGCATCAGTCCTTCCCACGTGTGCAGCGACGCGCCGAACCCGTGGATCAGCACCAGTGGCTCGCCCTCGGCCACGCCTTCTTCGGTGTAGTGAACAAGTGCGCCCATGACCTGTACCCAGCGCGAGGTTGGCAGCGCATAGCGGCGCGCGAGCGTGTCGCGCGACAGGCTCGTGAAACCCACGCGGCCCTGGCCGAACCAGCGCGTGAATCGACCGGGCGGTGCCTGCAGCACCGCTTCGCGAGGCAGGGCGGCGCGCGTCATGCGCGTTCTCCGCCGGGCGCCGATGCGGGAGCGTCGCCTTGCACGAACTGCCGACGCTTGCGGCGCGTCTCGCGTACCACGAGCGACTGGTACGCTGCAGGCAGCAAGCGCGCCATCGCATCGGCGGCGTATGCATCGGGGCCCACCAGCACGCGCCGCTTGTTGGCACGCACGGCATCGAGGATCACGCGCGCGGCCTTGTCCGCCGAGGTGATGAAGAATTTCTCGAACTCCTCGCGGCCCTGCTGTTCATCGCGCACCAGCAGGCCGTTGACGCTGGACGAGACCCGGCTGTCGCGCGCGATATTGGTCTTGATGCCACCCGGATGCACGGTCGTGGCCGACACGCCGCAATCCATCAAATCCAGCTCCTGCCGCAGCGATTCGGTGAAGCCGCGCACGGCGTACTTGCTCGCGTTGTAAGCGCCCATGCCGGGTTGCGCGAACAGGCCGAATACGCTCGACGTGTTGACGATATGCCCTTCGCCGCTGGCTTTCAGGTGCGGCAGGAAAGCCTTGGTGCCGTACACCACGCCCCAGAAGTTGATGCCGATGATCCATTCGAGATCGTCGTAGCTCATACCTTCCACGGTGCTGGAGTGCGCCACGCCCGCGTTGTTGAAGATCAGGTTGACACGGCCATGATCGCGCGCCACGGTATCGGCCCACGCATACACTGCAGCGCGATCCGCTACATCCACAACATGCGTGGTTGCGTGGATATCGGGCGCTGCGCGCTGCACCTCGGCAAGCGTTTGCGCCAGCCCCGCCTCATTGCGATCCGATAGCGCCACGTGGCAGCCGGCCTGCGCCAGTTGTATCGCCAGACAGCGGCCCATGCCGGAACCGGCGCCCGTAATTGCGGCCACCCTGTTGCGGAAATCCTTCATCGATCTCTCCTCGGTCAATCCAGGTTCGCTTCTGTTTTTTTAGGGACGGCTCAGGCGCGCACCGTAGCGGTGGGCACGTTGTGGTGGGCGCCTTGATGCGCCGTGTCTGCATCGTGATCTCGCACGGGCCATCGTTCGTACTCGGCCATGCGGAACGTGCGTGTGGCCTGCCGGAACTGCCATGTGAAGCCGGGCCAGAGCGTGGTGTTCTTGCCGTTGTTCGGGTCGATGTACCAGCTTGCGCAACCACCTTCAGACCAGATCGCGTGGCCCAGCTTCTGCTGGATGCCGTGGTTGAACTGTTGCTGGACGGGCGGGCGCACATCCACCGCTTGCACGCGCTCGCGGCGCATTTGTGCGAGGGCATCGAGCACGTAGTTCACTTGCGACTCGATCATGAAAACCATCGAGCTATGGCCGAGTCCGGTGTTAGGGCCGACGATCAAAAACAGGTTCGGGAAGCCCGATACCGTGGTGCCCAGGTACGCCTCGGCGCCATCGCGCCAGGCATCGAGCAGATCGCGTCCTTCACGGCCCACGATCACGCCGCGCGGCAACGGATCGGTCGCGTGAAAACCCGTGCCAAGGATGATCGCGTCCACAGGGCGGCGTGTGCCGTCGCGCAGCACTACCGCGTCGGCTTCCACATGGTCGATACCTGTGGTGACCACATCGACATTGCTGCGCGACAGCGCCGGGTAGTAGTCGTTGGAGATCAGCACGCGCTTGCAGCCAATGGTGTAGTCCGGCGTCAGCGTCTGGCGCAGCACGGGGTTCGGCACCTGGCGACGCAGATGGCGGCGCGCGATGCGCTCCACGGCCTTCATCAGTTTCGGATGAATCACGAAGCCCAGCACGCGCGACTCCAGCATCCAGTACAGCCCCGTGCGTGCGAGCCGCTGCGTGAACGGCAGGCGGCGGAACATCGCGCGTTCGAACGCCGACACGCGGCGATCTGGCTTGGGCATGATCCACGGTGGCGTGCGCTGGTAGAGATCGAGCTGCGCCACAGCCGGTGCGATCTGCGGCACGAACTGGATGGCACTGGCGCCGGTGCCGATCACCGCCACGCGCTTTCCTGTTAGCGGATAGTCATGGCGCCACTGTTGCGAATGGAACATCGTGCCGGCGAAGGTATCGAGGCCAGGGATGTTCGGGATCGATGGGCGGCTCAGCCCGCCCATGCCCGAGATCAGCACGCGGGCGCGCACGCAGCGCCCATCGGCCATCTGCAGCCGCCAGACCGCTGCGGCATCGTCCCACTGCGCGCTGCGCAATTCGTGGTTCAAGCGCAGGTGTTCACGCAATCCGAAGCTGTCGGTGCAGTGTTCAAGGTAGCGGCGGATTTCCGGCTGCGGCGAGAACATGCGCGACCAGTCCGGATTGGGCGCGAACGAGAACGAGTAGAGGTGCGATTGCACATCGCAGGCGCAGCCCGGGTAGTGGTTGTCGCGCCAGGTGCCGCCAATGGAACCAGCGCGCTCGAAGATCAGGAAATCCTCCACGCCCGACTGCTTCAGGCGGATACCCATGCCGAGTCCGGCAAAGCCACTACCGATGATCGCGATATCGCACGCAACCTCCGGGCTGTCTGCCGACAGGTAATCGGGGAGATCCGCTGGAGCATTCATATGGCGCCTTTCCATGGGGTGGGCTGATGCCGTCCGTGACTGTCGGACGCGATCAACGCCATCGTTGATTGTGACATTGGTCGATGTCATCATAGGAACCGGTTTCGCGCCCCGTCAAACTGCTCGTTGGAAGAATTGCTCTATTTGCGGCGCGTTTCCAGTGGCGGAGCGCGCACATCAAACGCAGCCCGGCCATGCGGAATTGGCGTTGGCGGCGGATGTCGGTCGTGCGTTTGAAACCTGACAGTCGCCGCAAATAAATTTCGCCGGGTTCGGCAGAATCACAACGCCTCGGGATACCTGAGCCACATAAGAAAAAATGGAGACACGATGCCCCTACCGGACCTTCCCCCGGACCTTCCAGCGGACCATCCCTCGGCACCTTCGCGCCGGCATTTCCTGAAGGTCGGCGGCGGGTTCTGCGCGGCCATTGCCTGCTCGGCGCTGCTGCCCGCGCTGACGGGCTGCTCGCCCGCCGCGCCACCGCAGGCCGGCATGGCCTTCCTGCGACCCGATGACGTGGCGCTGTTCCGCGCGGTGCTGCCCGCCGTGATCAGCGAACTCGAAACGATGCCCACCGCGCAGCGCGAGACAAGGAGCACGGCGGCCGTGAAGAACATCGACGTGACCATCGCCGCCATGGGTCAGAACGGCCGCGACGAATTGCGCAAGCTGCTCGACCTGCTGGCCAGCACTCCGCTGCGCTGGGCCGTGGCCGGCGTGCGCAGTCCGTGGAGCGAGGCCACGCCGGAACAGGTACGCGGCTTCCTCGGCCGCTGGCGTAGCAGCCGGTTCGCCACGCTCAATGCGGGCGGCGTGGTGCTGGTGAAGCTGATCGGCGTGGGCTACTACGTGGTGCCCGATACCTGGAGCGCCAGCGGCTACCCCGGTCCCAACGCCGCGATCTATCGCGCCATTCACAGCTAACAGCAAGGGCCGACATGCCGATTCCCGATATCTACAGCGCCGGCATCGCGTCCGGCTGGAAGGTGCTCGACGCCGCCACGTTCACCGCCCCGCGCACATTGGAGGCCGACGTGGTCATCATCGGCACGGGCGCTGGTGGCGGCATCGCGGCGGAGATCCTGAGCCAGGCCGGCCTCACTGTGCTGATGATCGAAGAAGGGGGCCTGCACACGTCCGACAGCTTCAAGGACATGGACGAAGCGCGCGCCTATCGCGAGCTCTACCAGGAGGCTGCAGCCCGCGCCACCTCGGACGGTGCGATCTCGATCCTGCAAGGCCGGTCGGTGGGCGGCAGTACCACCGTGAACTGGTCATCGAGCTTTCGTACGCCGCCGCAGACGCTGGCGCACTGGGCATCCGAACACGCGGTGACGGGGCATAGCGTGGAGGACATGGCGCCATGGTTCGCGCAGATCGAGGCACGCTTGAACATGGCGCCGTGGGCGATGGACCCGAACCCCAACAACGCGGTGCTTCAGCGCGGCTGCCAGGCGTTGGACTGGGAGTGGCATGCGATTCCCCGCAACGTGAAGGGCTGCTGGAACTCGGGCTATTGCGGCCTGGGCTGTCCGGTCAACGCCAAGCAGTCGATGCTCGTCTCGACGATCCCCGCCGCGCTGGCCCATGGCGCCACGCTGGTGCACCGGCTGCGCGTGCGCACCCTCGACCATGACGGAAAGTCTGTACGCGGCCTGACCGCCGACGCGATCGGCGCCGATGGCTACACACCCAGCGGCATCGCGGTCACCGTGCGCGCCCGGCATGTAGTGGTAGCGGGCGGGGCGATCAACTCGCCGGCCCTATTGCTGCGCTCACGCGTGCCCGATCCGCACAAGCAAGTCGGCCTACGCACGTTTATTCATCCGGTGAATTTGAGCATCGCAGAAATGCCGGAGAAAATTGATCCTTATTATGGCGCGCCGCAGTCGGTGGCATCGGATCATTTCCAGTGGCGCGACGGCGCAACAGGGCCGATGGGCTACAAGCTCGAAGTCCCGCCCATGTTCCCCGGCATCAGCGCGGGCGTGTTCAACGCGATCGGCAACGACCTGCGCCAAGAGATGGCGGCGTTGCCGCATACCAACGCCATGCTGGCGCTGTTGCGCGATGGCTTCGTGCCCGAGAGTCCGGGCGGTCGTGTCAGGATTACCGATGACGGCAGTCCGGTGCTGGATTACGACGTGAGCGATTACCTCTGGGATGGGGTGCGCCGCGCGTACCTGAGCATGGCCGAAGCCCAGTTCGCGGCTGGCGCACGCCGTGTCCGCCCGGCCCATCTGGATTCCGCCCATTATTCGAGCTGGGCCGAGGCACGCGAATCCATCGGCCAATTGCCATTGAAAAAATTTCGCGCGCTGTTATTCACGGCGCATTTGATGGGTGGCTGCGCCATGAGCGATGACCCTGCCCGTGGCGTGGTAAATAGCGCGGGCCGCCATCACCATTTAAATAACCTATCCGTATTAGATGGCTCGGTATTTCCCACCAGCATAGGTGCGAACCCCCAATTGTCAGTGTTCGCACTGACGGCGCAGAATGCATCCACACTGAAAAAGACCATCACGGCGTGATAAGAATTTTTGTCATGCAGAATCGGGGCTTGCATTTTAGAGGCAGACCTCGAAAAATGGACTTGTGAAACGGTGCAATCGGTAGAGTAGGCTGCTTACAACCGTTTCAAGCATCCGTATGCCGACAGAGCATGGAGCTTGGGCAGCGAGTGGATTGATTGACTTTTTTGCAGGGGTCCACAGCGGTATTTGAGCGAGAGACGCCCCATGAAGACCGGGAAAACCACGGCAGGAGATACAAAGGCCCGCATCCTGGATGCGACCGAGAAACTGTTCATCGAGGTAGGTTACGAAGCCACTTCTCTCAGACAGGTGACGTCGCGGGCAATCGTCAATCTGGCCGCAGTCAATTATCACTTTCGCAGCAAGGAAATCATGATGCAGTCGGTGCTCGGACGCCGGCTGGATCCGCTCAATACCCGGCGGCTGGCCTTGCTGGATGCCTGCGAGGCGCGCTGGCCGGGTAACGAGATCCGCTGCGAACACGTGATGGGTGCGCTGTTCGTGCCCGCGCTCCAGATGGCGCGCGAGCCCGAGATCGGCGGACCATCGTTCCTCAGGCTGCTGGGGCGCGTGTATTCCGATACCTCGCCCTTCATCCAGTCCTGGCTGATGGGACACTATGCACCCGTGTTCGGACGCTTCTTCGAAGCGTTTGCACGCGCGCTGCCCGATGTGCCACGGCAAGACCTGGGCTGGCGGCTGCATTTCGCGCTGAAGGCACTGGCGGGTGTGCTGGCGGGCGATGAACTGGGCAACCTGATGCCGGCCTTCACCCAAGGCAAGCGCATGAGCGACACCGAGGTGCTCGCCCAGTTGACGTCGATGGTGGTGGCTGCCCTCAAGGCACCGTCGCCAGAGACCCAGGAGCTTGGCGCATTGCACGATGTCTTTGAAATCGGCGAGTCGCAGCATGCCGATGAACAGGCTCACATGGCTGCGCTGGCAGCCACGGTGGAAAGCGAAACCCAGCAAGCCGCTGCCGCCACGGCAGCCGCAGTGAATCGCGCACGCCGCAGTGCGCGCACGGTACGCAACGAGGGCACGACGCGCTCGGCCACCGCCAGCATGGCGGTACGCCGCGAGCACTGTGCCTTCCCCAGCAATCCGCTTGATGACTGGATGCGTACCCGTCCCCGAACGTAGCCGAGCCTTTAGCCGAGTCACCAGGCGAGTATCACGGCGGCCCTGACCGGGGCCGCCGCTCCCCAACGCCACACGTGCGATATCGCCACGCCCCAAGCGCGGCGTGACCCGTTACGTCCCTGTCGCGCCCATGAGCCCGCTGTCTGCCGACATGCGCGGGAGGGACCCGTCTTGCCTGTCGTATGAAAAAAGTCGAAATACACCGGAGTACTGGAGACACGCGATGAAGCAAATGATCACGATTGCCGCGATTGGCGGCGCCCTCGGCATGATGACCGCGCCAACGCTGAGCCTGTTCGATGTGCATGCGCAAGGCGCACCGGCACCGCAGAGCCGCGCCGCCACGCCTTACGACGGTCTGCCCACGTCGCAGCAGACCACGCTGTTCGCCAAGCAGATCGCCAGTGGTGAGCTGGCCGCGCAACCCGATGCGCAGGTGCTGGCCGTGTTCGATGCGCTGCAACCCGAGGCATTGCTGACGTGGGCGCGACAGGAAATCAATCGCTATCCCGAATACGAATACGCGATGACGCGACAGGAGCGTCTGAACGGCCAATGGCAGGACAAGCCCGCGCGCATGCTCATCCGTTATCGCCATATGCCGCGTCAGCTTTATGCGAAGTGGTTGCCTAACGGCGCGCAGTCGGGACAGGAAATCATCTACGACGAAACCAAGCGTAAAGAGGAAATGTACGGCCACCTGGGCGGCGTGCTGGGCTTCACGTCGATCTGGACATCGATCGATGGATCGCTCGCGAAATCCCAATCGAATCACACCGTGCGCGATCTCGGTTTCCAGTTCGTGCTGTCGATGCTGGAGCGCGATGCCAGGACGCTGCGCGCCGCAGGTCTCTCCGAGAAATACAGCCGCGTCGATATCGTGCAGGAGCAGGGCGTGCGCATGGTGGCGCTGACGTGGGAACTGCCCGAGGGGCCGCCCAAGTACTACGCGAAGAAGGTGCAGTTGATGTTCGATCTCAAGCATCCATGGCCGCGTCAGGAAACCGCGTGGGATGCGGACGGCAACATGGTGGAGAAGATCGTCTTTGAAAAGGCCGTGAAGAAAACGTTCGATGCCTCGGCATTCGATCCCGCCAACAGCGAGTACAAGTTCTGATTCCGCTGATCCATATGGAATACCCACTGCGGCCTGGCGCTCCCCCCGTTTGAATTCGCTCGCAACACCGTGTGCGAGCGGTTTGAACGATCTGCGGATCGCTTTGGCCGACAAGGCACTGCGGCGCGGCCACCGTGTTTGGAACGTGCGCTCTATTGCGCGTCATCGCTTGAAACGCGAGATTCCGACCACTGTGCGACATCAAAAAAAATCCGTCGCGCCGACGATAAAAACAGGAGACAACCATGGATCAGTCGAACTTTCGACGCACCATTTTCGCCGTTGCTGGGGTAAGCCTGACGATCGCACTGGCCGCTTGCGGCGGCGGTGATGGCGAACCCGGCGGCAGCACGCCACAAGCCTCGGCGCAGCAGTGCGCCACCCAAGGAACGTGCACCCCATCGGGCCCCACCACCAATGCACCGGTGGCCGATATCTGTCCGAGCGTGCTCGACTACAACACCACCTACACGGGCGGCTCCGGCGCGGGCGAATTCTTGAAGATCCAGCTCGATAGCCGGCAGGGCACGTATCGCATCCAGATTCTCGAATCAGCCGTGCCGAAAGAAACCGGCACCGTCTCGCCGACGCGCGCCGGTGTGACGCTGACCGGCACGATGACGCATCCGACCAGACCGCTGCCGACTGCAGCGCAGAACAACTGTGCCTACGAACTGAAGACGGCCACGGCATCCGACGGCATTTCGCAGGCCATCATCGATCCGGCCAATCCGCCGATCCTCTTCATCGGTCATGGCGTAGCGGGCGGCGGCATTCCCGGCGCGACGATTGCCTACAACAATCCCGGCCTGGGCGGCCTCGGGGTCATTCCTGAGCGCACCTTCCCGATGTACCCGGTGATTGCCTTCGCGGAAACCGAGACCGACTTCGCGAAGGTGGCTGGCCAGTACAACATGCTCGCCTATCACCTCGTACCGTCGAGCGGCGAACTGCTCAACGGCACCAACTATGCGCCGGCCACGATCAATGCGGTCGAGACGCTGAACGCCGACGGCACCTGCACGGTGGCATCTGGCACATGCAAGTCCACGGGGCAGCCATGGACGCTGCGCACTGCGGACGGTGCGTTCGAAAGCGCCAACGATAACGAGATGCAGCCGTATCCGTATCTCTACAAGGCCGCGCTGCTGCAGGACAACTACAGCCGTGCACGCGGCGTGATGATCGTCGGCAAGCTCGAAGGAAAACTTGTACCGGTGCTGGTGCGCGTGGGCTTTGCGGAGATTGATCTGAATCCGCTCGACTTCAAGCTGCGCGTCGACGATGAATCGGGCATCGGCTTGCTGGCATCTGTATCACCGACGACCGCCGCCGTGTTGAAGGGCGGCTACATCGGCTCGGGCAGCGACTTCAAATATTCGGCCTCGGCACTGCAAGACAACGTCGCCGCATTGCTCGATCCGCAGGATCTTTCGCTCACGCCGACCGGTGCCTTCCAGATGGACTTCACGCAAACCAAGCCTGGCGTAGTCACCACCGTCGATAACAGCGGCACCAGCGGTGCACTGATCACCACCGGTCCGGTCTACGCGCATCTGTTCGGCCCGGATGCGAACCCGACATTCCGCGTCAGTGCCGTGGCAAGCCGATAAGCGCTACGAACCCTGCCTCACACCCCACAAGACAGTCCAAATAAGAAAGCCCCAAAGGAGACATCATCATGATGCAACTGCCGCAATGGCTCGCGCTCCGCGACTATCCCAACGCTTCCGCACGGCGCTCGCGCGTGCGCCTCGTACCGGCCCTCGCCACGATTGCGCTGCTGTCCGCGTGCGGTGGCGGCGACGGGGGAGGCGGCGGGGGCGGTTCGCCATCGCCTGCGGCAGTGGGCGTGCCGCGCCTGTGTCCGGCCACGGTGGACTACTCCACGCCGTACATCGGCGGCACGGGTTCCGGCGAACTGGTGAAGGTGCAGATCGACACCACGAAGAAGACGTGGGCCGTGACCTTCCTCGACTCGTCGGTGCCGCGCACCACGGGCACGGTGTCACCGACTCGCTCGGACCCCACCGACGGTCAGAACGTGATGACGGGTACGCTCGCGCAGGAAACCGCGCTGCCTACAGAGAAGCTGAACCAGTGCGCGTTCGAGTTGAAGGGTGCGAGCCTCGATCCGGCGCGTCCGGCCAAGCTGTTCCTCGGTGAAGGGGTGATGGGTGGCACCATTCCGGGCGCGCGCATCCAGTTCAATGGTTTCCTTGGCGCGGGTGCGGTGCCCGACACCACGTTCCCGTACTTCCAGTTCATCGGCTTCGCGCAGACCGAGACCGACCTCGGCAAGATCGCCGGCGTCTACAACGGCTCGGGCTTTCACGAGATTCCGTCGAAGGGCTTCGCCACGGTGGCGCAGGACTATCGCATGTCGCTCGCAGCCGATGGCTCGTTCACCGTCTGCGACAACAAGGCGGGCGGAACGTGCAAACAGAAGGGCAACAAGTTCGTGCCGCAGGCTACCGGTGCATTGCTTTCCACGAACTATGAAGGCGAGCAGCCTCCGAGCCTGGGGGCCGTGATGGGCCGCGCGTACCTGATCGTCGGCAAGCTGCGCGGACAACTGGTGCCGATCATGATCCGCGTGGGCTATGCCAGTGCGAAAGATCTCCCGCTGGGTGCGGATGACGAAATCGGCATCGGCATGATGGCGCCAGCGGTGTCTTGGTCGCAGGGCAGTGTCAATGGCGAGTACATCGGCGTGGACAGCAACTTCGACTACAAGGTCACGGCACTGATCGGCGCAGAAGCCGCGCAGCTCGATCCGTTCCACGCATCCGATGCCACGCGTGCCATCGCGCTGAAGCTCGACTACTCGCAGACCACGGCCGGTGTGATCACCACCACGCGCAAGGAGGGCACGCCCGGCATCACCGGCAAGCTGATGTTCACGGGCGGCGTGTTCGGCTTCATCGAAACCAACAATGGCGCGCCGTACTTCACGGTTGGCGCCTTCGTCGAATAACAATAATCGGGGAGACCATCGATGAAGCATCAACGTTACGCAACGCTATCTCGCCTGTTGGCCGTCGTGGCGATGTTCGGCCTGTTCGCCGCAGCCCCCGCGCATGCGCAGAAGAAGGGCGACAACGTCGTCTCGGCAGGCTGGTTCCACATCCAGACCTTCGGCACCAGCGGGCCGCTGACCACCAACGTGGTGGATGTGCCGATCAACTATCCACTGGGTCTGCCGTCGAGCTTCTCGGCGCCGGGCAGCGGCCTGTCCACGTCGAACTCGGACACGCTGGGACTCACGTTCAGCCACTTTGTCACCGACCATATCGCCATCACGGGTGTGGGTGGCATTCCGCCCACGTTCAAGATCTACGGCCATGGTGAACTGATTCCGCCAGGGCCTGCCGGTGCGCTGGGCAAACAGAGCCTTGGTGACCCATCGCTGAACCCGATCATCTCGCGGGCGCGGCAATGGAGTCCGGCTGCGATGGTGCAGTATCACTTCCGCTCGCCCGGTGTCACGTTCCGCCCGTTCGTGGGCATTGGCGTGTCCTACAACTTCTTCACGGACATCAAGGTGAATCCGGCGTTCGCAGACTCGGTCAACAACAACCTCGGTGCTGTGCTGGCCGCTGGTGCGGGGATTCCGGGACCGACCTCGGTGCATGCCGATGCCTCGTCGTCATGGGCACCGATCTTCAACATCGGCGGCACGTACAACTTCAACGAGCACTGGGGCGTGACGGGCGCGGTGACGTATATCCCGCTCAAGAGCGAATCGACGATGACGATCAAGGCATCGGACGGCACGGTGCTGTCTACGTCGAAGACGACGTTGCGGCCGAATCCGATCGTGTTCTTTCTGGCGGCGACGTATAAGTTCTAACTGTTTGCTCCCCTCTCCCGCTTTGCGGGAGAGGGGCTGGGGTGAGGGTCAACGCATCACTCTCCACCACGCCAAACAAAAAGGGCGAAGCCTCACCAGCTTCGCCCTTTCTCTTTTCCCGCTAGACCATCACTGCGTAGTCGTCTGAGGTTTCACCTGCGCCACCGGCGCCGTCTCATTCAACCCACCACCCAGGGCGCGATACAGATCAATCGCATTGGTCAGCCGCAGTTGCCGCGCCTGCACCAATGCCTGCTCTGCAGAAAACAGTTGGCGCTGTGCATCGAGTTCGTCCAGGTAGCTCGCCACGCCGCTGCGGAAGCGCAGGCGCGACAGCTCGTAGCGCGCGGCTTCCGCGTTGCGCTGCTGCTCCTGCCCTGCCACCTGCTCTTCAAGCGTGCCGCGTGCCTGCAGTGCGTCGGCCACTTCGGCAAACGCGGTCTGGATCGTCTTCTCGTAGTTGGCGATCTGGATATTCTTGCGCACGTTGGCAAGATCCAGGTTCGCCAGGTTACGGCCCGTGTCGAAGATCGGCAGCACCAGCGACGGCGAGAACGACCAGATGCCCGTGCCCGAATCGAACAGCCCCGAGAAAGACGGGCTGATGGTGCCGGCACTTGCCGTCATCGTAATGCGCGGGAAGAACGCTGCGCGTGCGGCACCGATGTTCGCGTTGGCCGACAGCAGCGTCTGCTCGGCCTGGCGGATGTCGGGACGCTGCGTGAGCAGGTCAGACGGCAGCCCTTCCGGAATGTCGCTGATGATGCGTTCATCCGACAATTGCATCGGCGCGGGCAGGTTCGGAATCTGCGCGATGGGCATGCCCACCAGCACTTCCAGCGCGTTCTGTGCCTGCGCACGCTGGCGAGCCAGTTGTGCAGCCGATACGCGCGCCTGTGCGACGAGCGATTCGTTGTCGCGCAGGTCGAGCGCCGACGTGGCGCCCGCATCGAAACGCTTCTGCGCGAGTTCGAACGTGCTCTTGCGGGCTTCATACGTATTGCGTGCCAGCTCATACTGTTCGGCGGCAGCGCGTTCGGCCAGATACGCCTTGGCCACTTCCGATACCAGCGAGATATGGGCCGCGCGATGCGCTTCCTCGGTGGCGAAGTACTGCGCCAGTGCCGCGTTCGACAAGCTGCGCACGCGGCCGAAGAAGTCCAGCTCCCACTGCGTCACCGACAGACCCACCTGGTAGGTGCTGCCCGTGAACGACTGGCCCACACCCGAGGTCAGGCCCGAGAACTTGCCGCGCTGATAGCTGGCGTTGCCGTTCACCGTCGGCAGCAAGTCCGCGCGCTGGATCTGGTACTGCGCACGCGCTTCCTCGATTCGCAGGGCAGCCGTACGCAGGTCGCGGTTGTTCTCCAGCGACGTGGCGATCAGCACCTGCAGGCGCGGATCGGTAAAGAACTCGCGCCAGCCGATGTCATTGGCCCGGCGCGTTTCGCCGGTCTTCACTTCGGCAGCGGCGTAGCCTTCGGGCGCGGCCGGATAGGCACCCGCCACCGGCGGGGCCGGCTGCTCGTAGCGCGGCGCGAGCGTGCAACCGCTCAATACGCCGGCCACCAGCAGCAATGCGGTCAAATGCTTCGTCATTGTCAGCGTCATCGTCAGATTTCCTTGCCTTCCAGACGTGCCTGCTCGCGTTCTTCCTGAGCCTTGCTGCCCTTGAAGAGTCCGCGCACCACCACGAAGAACACCGGCACCAGGAAGATTGCCAGCACGGTGGCCGTGATCATGCCACCCATCACACCCGTGCCGATAGCGCGCTGGCTACCCGAACCGGCACCCGTGGAAATCGCCAGCGGCAGCACGCCCAGAATAAACGCCATCGACGTCATCAGGATCGGGCGGAACCGCAGGTGCACCGCTTCCAGCGTGGCGTCGATCAGGCTGCGGCCCTGCGCCTGCAGATCCTTCGCGAACTCCACAATCAGAATGGCGTTCTTCGCCGACAGACCAATCGTCGCGATCAGGCCCACCTTGAAGTACACGTCGTTGGGCATGCCACGCAGCGTCACGCCGAGCAGTGCGCCGATCACGCCAAGCGGCACCACCAGCAGCACTGCCACCGGGATCGACCAGCTCTCGTACAGCGCAGCCAGACACAGGAACACGATCACCAGCGACAGCGTGTAGAGAATCGGCTCCTGCGAACCGGCCAGGCGTTCTTCGTACGACTGGCCCGACCACTCGTAGCCGAAGCCCGGCGGCAGCTTCGCAAAGTTCTCTTCCATCACGCGCATGGCAGCGCCGGTGGATTGCCCCGGTGCGGCCTGACCCGCAAGCTTCACTGCAGGCATGCCGTTGTAGCGCTCCAGGCGCGGCGAACCCATGACCCACTTCGACGAGGCGAACGCGGCAAACGCCACCATGTCGCCATTCGCATTGCGCACGCGCAGCTTGGTGAGGTCGTCCGGCAGGCGTCGGTCGGCGCCCTCGGCCTGCACGATCACGCGACGCACACGGCCTTCGTAGATGAAGTCGTTCACATACGAGGAGCCGAACGCAATCGACAGCGTCTGGTTGATTTCCGCCACCGGCACACCCAGCGCACGCGCCTTCTCGCGATCGATATCGATACGCAACTGCGGCGCGTCTTCCTGGCCTTCCGGACGCACGCCCTGCAACTGCGGCGATTGCGCCGCCATGCCGAGCATCATGTTGCGCGCTTCCATCAGCTTGGCGTGACCCTGACCCGTACGATCCTGCAGACGGAAGTCGAAGCCGGACGAATTGCCCAGTTCCGAAATAGCCGGCGGATTCAGCGGGAAGATGATCGCGTCCTTGATGAAGGACAGTGCGCCGAACGCACGACCCACCAGCGCCTGCGCGGTGTTCTCGTCGCCAGGACGTTCCTTCCAGTCCTTCAGGCGCACGAACGCGATACCACCGTTCTGGCCACGGCCAAAGAACGAGAAGCCGGCAACCGTGATCATCTGGTCCACCACCTTCGATTCCTTCTGCAGGTAGTAGTCCTCGATCTGCTTGAGCACGCCGATGGTGCGCTCCTGCGTGGCACCGGTCGGCAGCTGCACCACCGTGATCATGTAGCCCTGGTCTTCATCGGGCAGGAACGACGACGGCAGGCGCTGGAACAGCAGCACCACGCCCGCGATGATCACCGCGTAGATGATCAGGTAGCGGCCGCTGCGGCGCAGGATGCGCGCCACGATGCCCTGGTAGCCCGTGGAGGCCGTGGCGAACGTACGGTTGAACCAGCCGAAGAAGCCCTTCTTCTCGTGATGATGGCCTGCTTCCACCGGCTTGAGCATGGTGGCGCACAGGGCCGGCGTCAGCGTCAGTGCCAGGATGGCCGAGAACACCATCGACGAAATCAGCGACAGCGAGAACTGGCGATAGATGTTGCCCACCGAGCCGGAGAAGAACGCCATCGGGATGAACACGGCGGTCAGCACCAGCGTGATGCCGACGATGGCGCCCGTGATCTGGCCCATGGCCTTGCGCGTGGCTTCACGTGGCGAGAGACCTTCCTCGCTCATGATCCGCTCCACGTTCTCCACCACCACGATCGCATCGTCCACCAGGATACCGATCGCCAGCACCATGCCGAACATGGTCAGCACGTTGATCGAGAACCCGAACGCCAGCATCGCACCGAACGTGCCCAGCAGCGCCACCGGCACCACCAGCGTCGGGATCAGCGTGGCGCGGAAGTTCTGCAGGAACAGGTACATCACCAGGAACACCAGCACCACGGCTTCCAGCAGCGTCTTGACCACTTCCTCGATCGAGATCTTCACGAACGCGGAGGTGTCGTAGGGGATGCTGAATTCGTAGTCGGGCGGGAAGAAGCGTTGCAGTTCTTCCATCTTCGCGCGCACGGCGGTAGCCGTTTGCAGCGCGTTGCCCGTCGGGGCCAGCTTGATGGCGATGGCCGACGCAGGCTTGCCGTTGATGCGGGCGAGCGTCGAGTAGTCGGCACCGCCCAGTTCCACGCGGCCCACGTCCTTGATGCGCACCGACGAGCCATCCGGATTCACGCGCAGCAGGATGTTGGAGAACTGCTCCGGCGTGGTCAGACGGCTTTCGGTGTTGACCGTCGCATTGAGTTCCGTGCCCTTGGGCGACGGCGTGCCGCCCAGTTCGCCCACTGCCACCTGGATGTTCTGCTCGGCCACGGCTGCCGTGACATCGGTCGGCGTCAGGTTGTACCCGGTCAGCTTGGCCGGATCCAGCCAGATCCGCATCGCGTACTCGGTGCCGAACAGGTCGGCCGCACCCACGCCCGGCACGCGGCGGATTGAATCCACCACCTGTGCCGAGACGAAGTTGCCGAGCTCGATCGCATCCGAATTGCCGGACTTGGACGAGACCGTGATGAACATCATGTAGTTGTTGCCGGCCTTGTCGACCCGCACGCCCTGCTGGCGCACCTCCGCCGGCAGGCGCGCTTCCACGCGCTTCAGGCGGTTCTGCACTTCCACCGAGTTCAGGTCCGAGTTGGAACCCGGCGCGAACGCGATGTTGATGGTGGCCAGCCCCGACGATTCGCTTTGCGACTCGTAGTAGAGCAGGTTGGGGGCGCCGTTGAGCTCCTGCTCGATCGGCGTGACCACCGAATCCTCGATGGTCTTGGCCGAGGCACCCGGGTACGTGGTGCTGACCGTGATGATCGGCGGCGCGATATTCGGATACTGGGCGATCGGCAGCTGCAGGATCGCCAATATGCCGCCCAGCGCGATGATCAGCGCGAGCACCCACGCGAACACCGGCCGGTCGATGAAAAACTTCGCCATGAATCTGGCTCCCTAAAAAGGCTTGTCTACGCTTGGTCTGAGACGGGGGTCAGCTCTGCTTGGCGGCAGGCTTGGCGTCGGGCTTGGCTTCCGCCTTGCCTTCCGCTGCAGCCGGCGCCGATGCCGGGGCGGCTTGCGCCGTCTTGGGGTCCTGGAACGGCACGGCCTTGGCGGGCGCGCCCGGCTGCACCTTCTGCAACCCTTCCACGATCACCTTCTCGCCACCCTTCAGGCCCTCGGTCACCACCCAGCGGTCATCGATGGCCTGCGGTGCCTTGACCGGCACGGCGGCAACCTTGCCGTCGGCGCCTACCACCATCACGCTCGCGCCCTGCGCGGTGCGGATCAACGCGCGCTGCGGCACGGTCAGTGCGCCTTCGTCGATACCCTGCTCGATCTTCACGCGCACAAACGTGCCCGAGAGCAGCTCGCGCTTGGGATTCGGGAATTCGGCACGTAGCGTGATGGCGCCCGTGGTCGGGTCCACGGTCATGTCGGTGAACAACAGCTTGCCGGTGGCGCTGTATTCCTTGTCGCTGGCTTCCGGGAACAGGTGCACGCGGGCACCACCGTTCACGCCCTTGACCTGACCCGAGGCAATCGCGGCGCGCAGGCGCGCCACTTCCGAGGCAGGCTGGGTGAAGGTCACCCAGATCGGATCGACCTGTTCGACGGTGGTCAGCTTGGTAGCTTCGCCCTTGCCGACCAGTGCGCCCTCGGTTACCAGCGCACGGCCCACGCGGCCGGAAATCGGCGCTGTCACGGTGGTGTAGCCCAGGTTGATCTGCGCCGTGGTCACGGCAGCCTTGGCGGCGGCGATATCGGCGTTGGCCTGGCCAGCAGCGGCCACGGCATCGTCATATTCCTGCTTGCTGACCGCGTTCACGGCCACCAGCGGCTTGTAGCGCTCGGCCTTCTGCCGCGCGGACACGGCATTCGCGTCGGCGCGCTCCAGCTGGGCCTTGGCGGAAGCCAGCTGCGCCTGGTACGGGGCCGGATCGATGCGGAACAGCACCTGGCCGGCCTTGACCTCGCCACCTTCGGTGTAGTTGCGCGACAGCACGATGCCTTCCACGCGGGCGCGGACTTCGGCGGTGCGCACGCCTTCCAGACGGCCCGGCAGTTCATTGACAACGGCAACCGTGGACGGCGTGACGGTGACCACACCCACTTCCGGCGGCGGCATTGCGCCGCCCTGGGGCGCCTTGTCGCCACAGGCGGACACGAGCAGCGCGGCCACAGTGGCTGCAGCGGCAGCGGCGACGCAACGGATACGTTGGGACTTCCTCATCGATAACCCCGTGATGGCAATTTTGTAGATTCGCCGCACGCACCGGAACGGCCAGAACACAGCCTCGGTGCTACGCACCCCGGGGACGGGGCGCGGCGGGCAAGCAAGTGGAGGGGAGCCAGTTAAATAACCGGGCGATTCGTAAAACGCCGATTGCGTCACAAAAAAACGCCTTGGCTGATCCCCGAACAAACGCGTAGTATAGATACATCCGCGCATGTATGTAAGTGAAAGTTGCCGTGTGCGGCGTTTGCAACACTCTGTGATGATTGCTTGCAATGGAATGTTCGGTCTGTACAAGCACGATTGTTCCGTTCGCTGTACGATTCGGGCCGCCAGTGCTGTCGTGCGACATCGTGCAATCTGGAAGGGGCTTCATCCGAAGGGGTGAAGCGTCAGGAGACCCGGGCGGCCAACTTGGACGCGGGTGAGAGAGGAAATGGTCAGACGTACCAAGGAAGAAGCGCTGGAGACACGCAACCGGATTCTGGATGCGGCGGAAGCCGTGTTCCACGCCCGTGGCGTGGCACGCCCATCGCTGGCAGATATTGCGGAGGCAGCCGGTGTCACGCGTGGCGCGATCTACTGGCACTTCAAGAACAAGAGCGATGTCTTCGCGGCGATGTGCGACCGCGTCAACCTGCCGGTGGAGGCGCTATGCGCGCCCGAGCGGCTGGCGCTGCAGGCCGACCCGCTCGGCGGCATCCGCGATATCTGCGCCTTCGTGTTCCGCCAGACCGTGACCAATCCGCAGTGGCGCCGCGTCTTCGAGATCATCTTCCACAAGTGCGAGATGGTGGAGGACAACGGCGCGATCTTCGAGCGCCAGCGCCAGTCCCATCAGGACGGCACGGTCAAGATGCGGGAGCATCTGCGCCTGGCCATGGAACGCGGCCAGTTGCCCGCCGATCTCGAACTCGACCTGGCCGTCAACGCCTTTCATGCCGCCATCGGCGGGGTGCTGGCGCACTGGCTCTTCTCTCCGACCGATTTCGACATGAACCATGAGGCCGAGCGTCTGGCCGATACGTTCGTGGATACCCTGCGCCTTTCGCCCGCGCTGCGCGTGGGCTACGTGCCGCGTCCGATGGCGCCCCTCGACGCGGAAATGGCCGCGCTCTGCGAGCGTCAGCCCCAGGCCACTGCCCCTTCGATCACCCCCGCCTAGTTTGCCAACGCGCTAGCTTCTCAGCGCCTCGCGCCACCGCGCGAGGAATGCATTCTTGCGCAGCGTGTCCTGCGCGGCCAGCAGGCCGGGCCCCACGCTGATGGGCTTGAGCGCATAGCCCAGCCGCTCGGCCAGCGCATTGGCGGTTTGCGTGCTGTCCGTATCGGTGCGGATCGTATAGAGCTGCGATGTGGATTTGCCGAGCAGCGCCTGTCCATCGCGCGACAACAGATAGTCCAGCCACAGCCGCGCCGCGTTGGCATGCGGGGCCTTTCGCGCAATGAATGCCACGCGCGACATCACCAACGTGTAGTCTCGCGGCGCGATCACGCCAATGTCCGCGCCGCGCTCGATCAGTGACAGCGCGTACGATCCCAGCAGGTTGTAGCCGAGCACCAGCCGGCCGCTGGCAATACCTTCGATCATCTCTGCCGTGGACGCCGACAGCACCACCTTTGCGCGGCCCAGCGCCTGCGCCAGATACCAGAACTCGCTGCCCATGCGCGCGTCCTGCTGGGCGAGCAGATACCCCACGCCCGATCGCTCCACATCGTAGGTCACTACCTTGCCGCGCCACTGCGGCGCGTGCTCCTGCAGCAGTCGCGCCAGACCGCTGCGGCTGGCCGGCACCTGCGCATTGGCGAAGTGGCGACGGTTGTAGACAATCACTGCCGGTTCGAACGTGGTGCCCCATGCTTCATCGCGCCACACGGCCCAGCCGGGCAGTCCGGCGCGCTCGGGAGATTCGTAGCGTTGGGCGTGTCCATCGTTCACCAGCTTGATCTGCAGGTCCATCGCCGTGCTCCACAGCACATCGGCGCGGGTTCCGGTTCCGTTTTCGGACAGGAACCGCTCATGCAGTTCCACCGTGTTCAGATCTTCGTAACGCACCCGCACACCCGGAAAGCGCGCCTCGAATCCTGCGATCAATGGCTTTGCCACGTCCATGTCCGTGGAGGCATACACGGTCACCGTTCCCTCTTTCTGCGCGGCAGCGATGATCTCCGCATACTGTGCGGGATAGCCGGCGGGCACGCGGGGAGCGGGCTGTGCGAGTGCGGGCCAGCCCGTCGCCATGGCGCTGCCGGCGAGCAGCAATCGACGTCGTGCGACGCTGGGCGGATCGGAGGGAAAGCCGGAAGAATGGGGCACGGTGTGCTTGGGAAAACCGGGAGTCAAACAGGGGGGCGAGGGCGGAGTTATTATAGGCGCCCGCAGGGCCGCCCGGCGCGGCCCGCGCGAACGGAACAGAACAAAC
Organism: Cupriavidus sp. DL-D2; assembly: GCF_039710735.1. Classification (NCBI taxonomy): domain Bacteria; kingdom Pseudomonadati; phylum Pseudomonadota; class Betaproteobacteria; order Burkholderiales; family Burkholderiaceae; genus Cupriavidus; species Cupriavidus sp. DL-D2. Next base: position 117,149 of record NZ_JBDKXK010000014.1, read on the forward strand.
AGAACGACAGGTGTGGAGGAGATCCGGCATGCGCATTCTGCTGGTGGAAGACGAGGTGGAACTGGCCCGCTGGGTGGGGCGCGCGCTGGAGCAGGGCGGCTTCGTCATCGAGCACGTCACGGACGGCCTGCAAGCCGACGCCCGCCTGATGGCCGAGGAATACGACGCCGTGGTGCTCGATCTGCGCCTGCCCGGCAAGGACGGGCTGGCCGTGCTCAAGGCGATGCGTGGCCGTGACGACCGCACGCCCGTGCTGATCCTCACTGCACAGGACACGCTCGACGAGCGCGTGCGTGGCCTGAACCTCGGCGCGGATGACTACCTGCCCAAACCGTTCGCGATTGCAGAACTCGAAGCGCGCATCCTCGCCCTGATCCGCCGCAGCCGGGGCCGCGCCCATCCGCGCCTGCAATGCGGCACGCTGGTGTTCGATGGCGAGACCCGCAGCTTCACACTAGGCGGTGCGCCGCTCTCGCTGACGCCGCGTGAATCGACATTGCTCGGTGCATTGCTGGCCCGCAGTGGGCAACCGCTGACCAAGGCCCAGTTGCTCGACAAGGTGTTCTCGCTCGATGCCGATGTCAGTCCCGATGCCATCGAAGTCCTCGTCTATCGTCTGCGCAAGAAGTTGAGCGGCCACGGCGTGACCATCGTCACGCTGCGTGGCTTCGGGTATCTGCTCGAACCCGAAACTGCGCCGCCTGCCACGCCGGGCACCGATGCCTGAGCGTTCGCGCCAGCGTACGTGGCTTCCGCTGCGCGGCAGCTTGCGGCGCCAACTGCTGATCCTGCTCGTGCCTGCACTGGCGCTGATGATGGCCGTGGATACGTGGTTCACCTACGGCACCTTGCGCGATGCGGCCAACACGGCTTACGACCGTTCGCTCTACGGCTCGGTGCGTACCATCGACAACGCCATCGGCATGGCGGGGGAGAGCGTGCAGCTCACCTTGCCCGACGCGGCAATGGAGATGTTCGAGACCGCTGCGCAGACGCACGTGTTCTATCGCATCTCGATGGAGCGCGATGGGCGCGTCGAGACCATCACCGGCTACGACGACCTGCCACTGCCGAAGGGCACGCTCGTCAACAACCAACCGCGCTTCTACGATGCCGTCTATCGCGGCGATGCCGTACGCATTGCCGCGATGGCGCGCCCCGTGTATCGCCCTGACGCACGCATGCGCGTGATCATCCAGGTGGCCGAGACCGCCGAGCCGCGCGCGGCACTGATCGGCAACGTCTGGCGCAGCGCATTGCTGCGCGACGTGGGGTTGATCCTGTTGTCCGCTTTGATTCTGATCGGCGGCATCACCTACGTGCTCAAGCCGCTGCAACGCGTGCGCGCCGATGTCCGCGCGCGTTCGCCTGAAGACCTGACACCACTCGAATTCGAGCATGTGCCCGTGGAAGTGCGGCCCCTCGTGGATGCGGTGAACCTGCATGTCTCGCGCTCCGAGGCCATGGCGCAATCGCAGACGCAGTTCATTGCCGATGCGGCACACCAGTTGCGCACGCCGCTGGCCATCCTCAAGACACAGGCCGAGTTCGCGCAGCGTCAGTTGCAGGGTCGCCATGACGAAAACTCGCACGCGGCGGCCAGCGAGGCTGTCGGTGGCATCGTTGTGCAACTCGAGCAGGCGGCACGTCTTACCAACCAGTTACTGGCACTGGCCCGCGCCCGTCAGCCATCGCGCGATGCTTCCGATAACGACGCTGCAGTGGCGGTCGTCGATGCCGTGGCGGTGGCCGAACAGGTCGCGCTCGACTACCTGCCCCTGGCACGCGGCAAGCAACAGGATTTCGGCTGGGAACGTCCCGCCGGTCTGACGTTACCCGTACGCGCCGATGCGGCATTGTTGCGCGAAGCATTCGCCAATCTCGTGCACAACGCGATCCAGTACGCAGGGCCACGCAGCCGCATCACGCTATCCGCTGCGCGACGCGATGGACATGCAGTGCTGATTGTGGAAGACGATGGCCCCGGGATTCCCGAAGCGGAACGCGAGAAGGTGTTTGCGCGCTTTTATCGACGCGTGGGGAACGCGGAGCCGGGGTCAGGGCTAGGGCTGGCGATCTCGCGGGAGATGGCGGCGAGGTTTGGTGGCAAGGTGACGCTGCGCGAAGGTGCGCAGGGCAGGGGTGTGCGCGCGGAGATGGAGTTTTTGTTGGTGGGGTGATTGGCGCAATCACTCCCTGCGTTTTGTTCCCCTCTCCCTCTGGGAGAGGGGTTAGGGGAGAGGGCGGGCAGCTCTGCTTGCCGACCTCGTCGCAATTTGCACGGATTGCCCTCTCCCCCGCCCCTCTCCCGCAAGCGGGAGAGGGGAGAAAACCGAGAGCGAGAAAACTACTTCGCCATCACCGCACCCTTGCATGGATCTTCCCGATCCTTCGTCGGCACGCGCACCACCGTGTCATACCCCGCATCCGGCGAGTCCATCTCCAGATACCCAACGCTGATTACGCGCGCATCGTCACCCAGCCAGCGCGGCACACCCACATCGCGGCGCACATGACCATTCCCCGCGATCAACACCGCACCACGGCTCGCATAAGGGCGCAGCGTTTCCGCCATCACCGCATCGCGCGCGGCCTGCGCGTTCAGCATGCCAGGCAGCATCGTCTTCGGAAAGTGACCACAGTGCCCCGCATCAAGCGTCGCGGTCTGCGCCGCAACCAAGTCCGCAGGCAATGCACGATCCAATCCAAGCGCTTTCTGCTGCGACGTAGCGAACACATCACCGAATCCACCGCGCACGATCTTCGCCGCATCGGCGCGCGACAAATTCGCGGCCAATAGCGGCAAATCGTATTGCAGTGCCAGCGCGATCACCGGCTTGTAGAGCGCCCAATCCCAACCACTCTTGCCCGATGCCTGCGCGATCACGTAGTCCACATCGCGCGGACGCTCACGGCGCGCACGATCGATGTCGGCCTGGCGCTCGCGGTCGAACTGCTCCATCGCGATGGCCGGGCGCCAGCCCGCTTCCACCGCGCGCGTCAGGGCCTGCAGGCGCTGTTGCTGCGCGGCGGCGCTGTCATGCACTTCGCCCAGCAGCACATAGGACTTGCCCGCAAAGCGCTGGCCGATGGTGTCGGGCGTGGGGGCGGTGGTGGCGCACGCACCAACAACAACAGCCGCGGCAAGGCAGATGAAAGGACGAATCATGGTTTGGGGGCTTCCGGTTGTTGCGATGACGACGATTGCACAGCGTGAGTCTCCGGCACATACACCATCGACCCATCCTTCATGCGATACGCGACGCCGGCCTTGATGCCGTCGCCCGATCCCACTTGCCCGCTCGCTTGATAGCGGACGATCTTCTCGCCCTGGCGCGACACGATTTCCATGTTCGGCTTGCCAGGGTTCGTGATGATCGTCACATCTTCATGGGTGAACGGATTCAGCGGATTCTGCGCGATGGTCACCAGCAGCGCGGCAATCACCACCAAGAACACATCGATCAGGTTCACCACCGACAGGATCGGATCGTCGCCCTCGCTTTCTTCGAGGAACTTCATTCGTCGGCCTCCCACGTCGGGCGCGACTGGCCGAGCCAGACCAGTTCCTCGGCCAGCCAGCGGCGACGCACGTTGACCACCCAGAACGTGATGCTGGCAGCGATCAGCGCCAGGATCACCGCTGAAAACGCAATCGTCAGGTTCTCGCCCACATTGGCGAGGTTGCCACCCGACAGACTCTTCAGTGCGGGCCCCATCGGGATCATCGTGGCCACCAGCCCCAGCATTGGCGCCACGCGCGTGGCGATGCGCGGACGCTCCAGCAGCTTGTGCGCCGCCACGTCGAGCGCGTCAGAGTGGCTCACCTTGTGCCGGCGCGCCCAGGCCACCAGCACGTAGCCACGCCCCGACTCCATCGGATGGCGGCCACGCAGCCACGCCTGCATCGCAAAATCGCCGAGCGCCCAGAACGCATAGAGGAACAGCAGGCCGATCAGCGCCAGCGTCGGGTACAGAAACATCTGGCCGACGTCATACATCAGGGTTTCAAGCAAAGTAGGAGTCATGATATCTATGCGAGTAATACTTGATGCGAATTTATACGATTAAAAATTCTTAATTTGGATATTCGACACATCTCAATCCGTCAGTCGCCGTCGTGCGCTGAGGGCTCCGCCGATCAGCGCTGCGGCCAGCGCGATGCCACCCGCCAGCCAAGATAGCACTGGCACAAGCGCCGCAGCAGGCGGTTTGCGCACTTCGAGCCGCATGCCTTGGACGGGCTGCGGTTGAGGCTGGGCCGGCGCAGCGGGAGCCGGAGGTGTCGGTTCCGCTGCCTTCGCTGCGGGCGGCGCAGCGCGCGGGGGCACCGGTGCAGCAGGCGTTTGCATGCCATACCCGGCCTGCGCCGTCGCCACGGTCTCCCGATACGCATTGAATTGCCGATTGCCGCTGCGGATATCGTGATCCTTTGCGAGCGCGTCATATCGTTGCGCCAAGGTCTTCAACATCGCGGCGTCGGCGCGCCAGTAGCCCTTGCGCGCGGCCTCCATCATGCGTTCGATGACCTGGGCCTGTGCCTGCGGCGCGTGCTGCGCGAACCATTCGTTCAACCCGAGCTTGTGCTTGTCGTTGACGTACACCTCCGCGAACTCGGTCCACTGATCGTCGCGCACGATCTCGGGCGAGGTCGCCGTCCACCCCCAGAAGTTGTTCACGGTATCGAGCACGTTCAACGCACCGCTATAGCCCTCGGCCTTCATGCCTTCGATCCAGCCCGGATGGAAGTAACGCGTGCGCAGTTCTGCAGCGAGAAAGCTCGCCGCCGTCTCGGTCTTCGCATGATTGGCATCGCGCAGATTCGAGATCAGCAGCTCGGGCGCCTTGCCGGTCAGGTGCCGCACCGCGAGACCGATGCCGCCGAGATACTGGAAGGGATCGTCCGTGGTCAGCATGCCGTAGAGATTGGAACTGCGCGCCAGCAGCGCACCGTCCACGCCCTTGAGATTCTCCGCATAGAGATTGGTCTGCGGCAGCTTCTCGCCCCAATGCTTCTCGTCGGGGCCGTAGGCGTATTGCATGCGCGCGAGGTAGACATTGGCGAGCTTTGCATCGGCGGCCTTGCCACTGCCAAACGAATCGGTCGCTTGCGTGGCGTCGTCGAGACCCGTGCCATAGTTGCCCGATTCGCTCGCGAAGATGCGCGTGACGGCCAGCCCGTCGAGCCGATCCTGCGGCACGCCCGCCTTCACCAACTGCGCGCGCATCGCACGCGTATTCGCGGCTACGTTGTTGTCCGCTTCCGGCTGCGCCGCCGCCAGCTTTACCGCTTCCGCAAGCCACTTCATGAGGTTAGGAAAGTGATCGCGGTAGAGACCCGTGGCCGACAACACCACATCCACACGCGGACGTCCGAGTTCGTTCGACGGTATCGCTTCCACACCGGTCACGCGGCCACCGTCATCCCATTTCGGACGAATGCCGAGCACGGCCATCGCCTGCGCTTCGAGCATGCCCTGATGGCGCATGGTCTCCACACTCCACAGCGAGAACGCCAGCTTCTTCGGCCACTGGCCATGACGCTTGCGCCAGTCCGCGATCATCGCTTCCGCAGCGGCCTGTCCAGCCTTCCACGCTTCGCGGCTCGGCACTTTTGAAGGATCAAAGCCATAGAGATTGCGGCCCGTGGGCAACGCACCGGGATTGCGTACGGGATCGCCACCCGTACCGGTCTTCACGTACTGTCCCGAGAGCGCGGTCAGCAATGCTTCGGCCTCCGGCTGCGTGTCGAGGCTCGCATACAGTTGCCGCGCGCGCTGCATGTCCTCGCGCTGCTTTGGATCGCGCAACGTGTCGAGCGACGCGTTCTCGATCACATAGCGATGCACCAGCGCATAAGGCGCGGTCTTCGTCAGTTGCGCGAAGTCCACCGCGAACAGTTCCTCGGGCTCTTCGGGAAACACGCGCTTGAGCCAGTCCTTGCCGAGCATCGCCATCGTCGTGAACAGCCGCAAGCCCTCGTCCTGCGAGTGTCCAAACGTGTGCAGCCCATAAGGTTGCAGCGTGCCGCCGAGATCGTGCAGGTGCGTGTGCAGCGCATCGAGATACACGACGAAATCCTTGCGGGCACGCGCCTCGGTCCAGCCCATGTCTTCGAACACATGCATCGACTTGCTGCGTGCGAGGATGTCGGCTGCGAGCGTGTCCTTCACCGCGCCCTCGTCCTGTGCGAGGTACGCGTGCAGTTGATCGTGAAGATGCGTCAGGTCGGTGTGCAGCCCTGCGGGCCGGAACGGTGGCGTCTGATGGCTGACGATCACCGCGCGGCCACGTCGCTTGGCCTGGATCGCCTCGCCCACATCATCGACGATGTAGGGATAGATGACCGGCACATCGCCGAGCACGAGGTAGGGCGCATCGGTCACGGCCAGCGCGCGCTCCTTGCCCGGTGTCCACTCCTGCGTGCCATGCGTGCCGTAGTGCACCAGCGCGTCGCGGTCCTGCCGCGCCCACAGGTACGCCGCCATGTAGAAATGATTGAGCGGCGTCTTGGTCGAGTGATACAGCGCCTTCTCGTCCGTGGCGCTGCGCTCGCCACGCGGCGGCACCGGCATCAAGGCCACATTGCCAACCTGCAAGCGCGGAATCACGAAGCCCGGCTCGCCATTGCGCGTGGTGGCCATCGACGATTGCTCGGGCTGTCCCCAGCGCTGCGTCACGCTGTCACGCAACGCGGCGGGCTGCGCATCGAACCATGCGCGATAGCGCGACATCGGCATCCACACCGCGTGGTCGGATGCGAGCAGCGGTTGCAGTGTGCCGGTGCGATAGAACGGCGCCAGCAGTGCACCGAGTTCGCGTTGCAACGTCGTTTCATCGAGCTTGTCTGTGCGATAGCCCGTCGCCTGCAATGCAGCAAGCGTACTCGCAAGGCTGCGCGGCAGATTAAGAAACGATGCAGACAGATTCTTCTCGCCGGACGGGTAGTTGTAGAACAGGATGGCCACGCGCTTCCCGGCATTTGGCGTGGACTGCAACCGCGCGAGCGCGACCGCCTTGCCTGCCACGGCATCGACCTGCTCCGGAATGCCGACGATGGCGCCATCGCGCTTCGACGTGGCGGCGGCGAGCATCGGGTCCATCACGCCTGCTAGTTCGGGCTGCACGAGGTAGAAGGGCGTATCCGTCAGGCTGATGCCATGTGGATCGGCAGCCCAATCGGCGGCATCGCCCTTGCGATAGGGCATCACCTGCAACACCGGCACACCGAGTGTTTCGAACTCGGCCTTGCGTCCCTGCGGATTGAGCATGATCTGGCCATTGATCAGCACATCGACGAGGCGCTTGCCATCCGGCGCCACCATGCGCGTGATGGCATCGGCTTCCATGATCGGGCCATAGAAGACGAGGGCGCGTGCGTGACGCGATTCGATGCGCGCGATCAGGTCATCGATGAACGCGCTGTCGAGGCCCGACACATAGGCTTGGTGGATGGCGATGCCGATCACCGGCATACCGTCTGCACCCGATGCTTTCAACGCTTCCGCAGGCGTGGTCGTGATGACGTCTGGCAAGCGGGGATGGTAGTACGCCGCCTTCGGAAATATCACCGGCGGTGGGATCGATGCATCCGCGCGCAAGCGAAACTGCGCGGACGCCACGGTGCGCAGCATCGCATCGAAGTTGGCGCGGCCACCGTTCGCGTAGTAGGTATGCATGCGCTTTGCCAAGGCATCGTCGACACCGCGTGCCTCGTATCGATCCGTCGCCAGCAAGACGCGCGGCGTGGTCGATGTGGTCCACAACGGACCGAGTTGCGCGAGCATCGCCGTGACGATATGGTCGCGCGGCGCATCGACGATCAGCAGATCCGTCTTCGTCGCAAAGCTACCGAGTTCCTGCGCGGAGAGCTTCTCGATATAGCGCGCCTCCAGCGTCATGCCGTGCTGCGCGGCCATCTCGCGCAGGGGTTCGAACTTACCGGCGGGCACCGGCGATGTGGTCAGGATGTGGATGCCCGGCGCGGCGGCATGCGCGGACATCGCCATCATCGCAACCAGCAGCACAACCAGGCACGCCAGCCACCGCGCCGTTGCCAATATCGATTGTTGAAGCATCGTGTCTCCTCCTGATGGCTTGTGCGTCATGCGTGCGTCAGAACGCGACCTTGACGCTGGCCGCCACCGTCCGGCCTGGTTGTGTATAGAAATCGAGGCCAGGGTCTGTCGCGGTCACGCCGGTCTGGCGCACATCGCCCCAGAGCCAGTACTTCTTGTCGAACAGGTTGTTGACCGCGAGTGTCAGCGTGGCGCGCTTGCCGAAGCGCCACCATGCCTGCAGATCGACCACGCCATAGCCGCCGGGCTTGAAGTACTGCGTGCGCGAATCGTCCGTGCGCGTCACGGCCTTCGCACCGCGCCAGCGCAGTCCGGCACCGGGACCATCCTCACGCTGCGGCTCCCATGTCAGTCCCGCCGATGCGCGCAATGGCGACACCGTATTGAGCGGCTGATCCTTCTGCTCGTTCGTGCCATGCGCATACGCTACCGCGCCATCCACGCGCCACTGCGGCAGGAAGCGCCAGGATCCACGCCACTCCGCACCATAGATGCGCACCTTCGATTGATTGCGGTACTGGTAGGTCGCGCGCATGCCAGACAGGCACGACGGATCGGACGGACAACGGAGCATCACCTGTTCGATGAAGTCCGTGTAGCGATTGTCGTACATGGCCACGCTGCTCTGCACGGTGTCGCTGGTGTAGCGCACGCCCACTTCGAACGAGCGGCTTTTCTCGGGGTCAAGATCGCCATTCGGCGCTGCGCCGTAGCCCTGCACCGGATTGCGGAAGCTGCCGTTGATCTCGCGATAGCTCGGCGCGCGATAGCCAAACACGTATTGCGCCCACACGTTGATGCGATCCGTCGCCTGCCACAGTGCGGACAGCTTCGGCGACAGGTTCGAATCGCTCTTGTCGATAGGCGCCTTGCCGTTTGCGCTGTGATACAGCGAATCGTCATCGGGACCGAGCGAGTACTGGTCAAAGCGCAGGCCCGGCGTCAGCGTGAAACGGCCATCGAAGAAACGCAGTTCGTCCTGCACGAACACACCGATCTGACGCGTCTCTCCCTTGGGGAAATCGTGCAGCGGGAAGTTCTCGCCAGCCAGCGATTTCACAGTGGTACCGGTCGTGGTGTTGACCACGGTCGCGTCGCGCATTTCCTCCGAAGTGGTCTGGAGAAAGTCCACGCCGCCGATCAGCCGATGCTCGACGCTGCCCGTGCGAAAACCCTTGTCGGCCTGCACGTTGAAGCCGGTCTGCGCCTGCTCGAATCCGAAATCGAGTCCCACATTGCAGAGGTTTCGTCCAGGCCGCGTGCCCGAACATCCCGCGCTGGTGCCGCTGCGCACCTGATCGGTGTGCGTGCCCGAATTGCTCTGCTGGTAGTACACCGATGCCGTGAGCCGATCGAGCACCGCATTGGCAGGACGCCATTCGTAATCGAGCGAGATACGGTCGCGTTTCATCTCCTCCGTGCCATCGGCCTGCGTCACGCGAGGCAGCGCGGGCGTGAGGCGCAGCATGTTCGTGCTGCTGTGCGCATCGCGCCGCTCATAGGTCAGGCGGAAACGTTGCCGGGGCGTGGCGTTCAGCACCACCTTGCCAAGATAGGCATTGGTCTCGCCGCGCTGCGGATTCGGTGTGGTGCGGTAGATCGAGGTCGAATCGTTCGCACCCATGTTCTGCATTTCATGCGACGTGCGGTGCGCGTACATGAACAGGCCCTGCACCGTGTCGTTGCCGCCGGCCACGCCCACGGTCTGGCGGAAGCCGTCATCGATGCCATTCCATTCGAGCCCCGCTTCGGCACCAGCTTTCTTACCGCGCATCAGATCCACGGGATCTTTCGTCGCATACGACACCACGCCGCCGATGGCATCGGAACCATAGAGGCTCGATGCGGGACCACGTAGTACTTCGACGCGTTTCAGGAACGAGAACTCCGGCGCCTCGCGCGTGGATGTCGAGATATTCGACGGCCCGCCGCCGCTGTAGTAGTCGGGCAGGCGTACGCCATCGACCATCTGTAGCACCCGGTTGTCTTCGATGCCCCGGATGTTCACGCTGCCCGCGCCAAAGCGGCGACGGTCGCGCGGCACGTCGATGTCGGGTTCGTCGGCAAAGAGGCCGGTCTCGTCAACGGGCATGGCCTGCCCGATCCTGCGCGCGTCTTCCACCGTGATGGTGGACGCCACCGCATCGGCGCGTTCCTCGGTGCGCGTGGCGGTGACCACCACCTCCCCGAGTTGCCGCACCTCCTCGGCACATAGCGGTGCGCTCAGCATGGCGCAAAGTGTGGCGACAGGTGTCGTCCTGAAATTGGCGCATGAGCGCGCCAGCCAACGGCATGTCATCGGTTTTTCCCCCTGATGGAAAGCGATAACGCTGGCTGGCTGAAATGCCGCGTGGCCGATGAGGTCCTCGCGTCAGGGGGCGGATGGCTGGCATGCGTGCACGGCGGGCCCTGTGGTTGGTGTGTGGGCGTCGCGCCGGAAACGAGAATTATTCTCGTTTATTTCCGAATCGACAAGAGCCGTTGTGCAAGGTGCCCTGTTGTTGTTGGAGAACGACGAGGCGCGACGGAGAACGATCGGAAAAGACTGACTCCCGCTCCCGCCTGCGCGGGAGGGGAGCAGGGAACATCAGTGCGTGACGGCCTCGGGCTGCTTCACGTCGAGCGGGTTGCCCTCGGCGTCGATCTGCAGCGGGCCGGTGCCGGAGTACTTGTCCAGCGCCAGGTAGATCACCGGCGTGATGAACAGCGTGATGACTTGCGAGAACAGCAGGCCGCCCACCACCGCCAGGCCCAGCGGCTGACGCAGTTCGGCGCCCGCACCCAGACCCAGGGCGAGCGGCAGGGCGCCCATCACGGCGGCGAACGTGGTCATCATGATCGGACGGAAGCGCAGCAGGCACGCCTGCCGGATCGCCTTCGCCGGATGCATGCCCTGTTCGCGCTGCGCAGCCAGCGCGAAGTCGATCATCATGATCGCGTTCTTCTTCACGATGCCGATCAGCATCAGCACGCCAATCGTCGCAATCAGCGATAGCTCCACGTTGAACAGGTACAACGTAGCCAAAGCGCCAATTGCCGCCGAGGGCAGGCCGGCGAGAATCGTCAGCGGGTGAATGTAGCTCTCATACAGCACGCCCAGCAGCGTGTAGATCACCGCCAGCGCCGCCACAAGCAGCACCACCTGCGTGGCCTGCGAGGACTGGAACACGGCCGCATCGCCGCCCCAGCTCGTGAAGATCGACGCGGGCACTTCCAGTTCCTGCTTGTAGCGATCCATCAGCTTCGACGCGTCGCCCAGCGGCGCACCCGGCGCGAGGTTGAACGACACGGTCACCGAGGGCAACTGCCCCTGGTGATTCACCGCAATCGGTCCCACGCGGCGCTCGGTGGTGGCAAAGGCCGACACCGGCACCATCTGGCCCGTCTTGCTGCGCACGTAGAGCTTGGAGAACGCGGTCTCATCCACGCGATCCACATCGGCGGCGGTCAGGATCACGTAGTAGTTATCGATGGGCGTATAGATCGTCGAGACCTGCCGCTCGCCGAACGCGGTGTACAGCGCCGTACGCACGTCCTGGATCTGCACGCCCAGCGCATTGGCCTTGTCGCGGTCGATGGTCAGGTGCGCCTCAAGGCCCGACTGCTGCGAATCGCTCGTCACGTCGCGGAAGATCGGCTCGGCGCGCATCTTGGCCATGAGCTTGTCGCTGAACTCCTGCAACTGCCCGGCCTTCACGCTCTGCAGCGTGTACTGGTAGCGGCTCTTGCTCTGGCGGCCGCCCAGGCGCAGGTTCTGCACGGGCGAGAAATACACCTGCAGCCCCGGCACGCCCGAGACATCCTTTCGCAGTGACTCCACCACCTGCGGCATCTTCACGCGCTCGCCAAGCGGCTTCAGTTCCACGAACATGCGGCCCGTGTTGATGGCCGGCGACGGTCCGCCGCCAATCGATGCCACCACGCTCTTCACCGACGGATTCGCGCGGATGCGCTCGGCAGCATCGCGCAGGCGCTCGGACATCGCTTCGAACGAAATGTCCTGCGGCCCTTCTGCATTTACCTGGATCTGGCCGATGTCTTCTTCGGGGAAGAAGCCCTTCGGAATCTTCACGAACATCACGGCGGTAATCACGAACGTGAGACCCGCGATACCGAGCACGAAGCGGCGATGCGCCAGGCACCAGTCCAGCCCGCGCGCATAGTTGTGCAGCGTCCACTCGAACAGGTCTTCGAACCACTGCGTGGAGCGCATGCCGATGGTCTGCTTCTGCACCAACCGATGCACGGGCGCGCCCGCTGCGTGATCGCCATAGGCATGCTGCGATTCATCGACAGGTACGTTCTCCGCCGACAGGAAGCGCGCGCACAACATCGGGATCAGCGTCAGCGAGACCAGCGCCGAGACCAGGATCGACAGCGACACCACCGCCGCGAATTCGTGGAACAGCAGGCCGATCACCCCCGGCATGAAGAAGATCGGGATGAACACGGCCACCAGCGAAATCGAGATCGACAGGATGGTGAAGCCCATCTCGCGCGAACCCACCAGCGCGGCCTTGAGCGGCGGCACGCCTTCCTCGATATGGCGCACGATGTTTTCGAGCATCACGATGGCGTCATCCACCACCAGGCCCACGGCCAGCGTGATGGCCAGCAGCGATACGTTGTCGAGGCTGTAGCCGAACGCCTTCATCAGCGCCACGGTGCCGATCAGCGAGATGGGCAGCGAGACCGTGGGAATCAGCGTGGCCGCCGCGCGGCGCAGGAACAGGAAGATGACCAGCACCACCAGCGCCACGGTCAGCGCCAGCGTGAACTGCACGTCATGGATCGATTCGCGGATCGATACCGAGCGGTCGTTCACCACGGCCACGTTGACCGATTCCGGCATCTGCTGCTTCAGGCGCGGCAGCGCATTCCTGACGGCATCGACCACGGCCACCGTGTTGGCATCAGGCTGGCGCTGCACGGCCAATACGATGGAGCGTTCGTTGTTGAGCCAGCTACCGGTCTTGATAGTCTCGACGCTGTCTTCCACATCGGCCACGTCAGAGAGTCGCACCACGGCGCCGCTAGGCTGGCTCGCCACGATGATGTTGCGGAACGCTTCCGCACTCGTCATCTGGCGATTGGCCTGGATGGTCAGCGTCTGTCGCGCGCCATCGAGCGTACCGACCGGCGTGTTGGCATTGGCGCGATTCAATGCCGTGGCGAGCTCGTCGAGCGTGAGACCGCGCGCGGCGAGTGCATCAGGGTGCGCACGCACGCGCACCGAGAAACGTTTCTGACCGTAGACCTGCACCTGCGCCACGCCGGGCAATGTGGCCAGCGTGGGCGAGATCAGGTTGTCGCCGAATGCATTCAGTTCGCCCAGGCTCATTGATGGCGAATTGATGGCCAGCAAGATCACCGGTGCGTCCGCCGGGTTCACCTTGCGGTACGACGGCGGCACCGTCATCTCGATCGGCAACGAACGTTGCGCGCGGAACAGCGCGGCCTGCACGTCAACGGCCGCATCGTCGATACTGCGGTCGCTGTTGAATTCGATGGTGATGCTGGAGTTGCCGAGCGTGTTCGACGAACTGATCACGGTCACGCCCGGAATCGTCGCGAACTGCTTTTCCAGTTGCGTGGCCACCGAAGCCGCCATGGTCTCGGGACTCGCCCCGGGCAGCGTGGCGGTGACCTGGATCACCGGCGAATTGAAGCTGGGCAGCGCGGCAATCGGAATCGTCGGATACAACACGATGCCGGTGACGATGACGGCCAGGCACAGCAGCACCGTCATCACGGGCCGGCGGATACAAAGCTCGGACAAACTCATGATGTCAGTGTCCGTTGCCGTTGGGTGCTGCCGCTGGAGCCGATGCTGCGGCACCACGCGCCAGCACTTCGCGCACCAGCGTGCCCGGACGCAGGTTCTGCGCGCCCTCGATCACCACGCGGGCCTTGGGCTGCACGCCTTCGACCACGGCGGCTGCCGCGGTGGTGACGATGACCTTCACCGGCACGCGCGCCACCTTGCTGTCCGGCTGCACCACGTAGACGAAGCGGCCCTCGGGACCTGTCACCACGGCTTGCGGCGGCACGCTCAGCGCATCCTTCAACGTCTGCACCGTGGCGCTGACGTTGGCATAGGTGCCCGGCCAGAGCCGGCTTTCCGCGTTGTCGAACATCGCCTTGACGCGGATGCTGCCGTACTGCGGGTCCACCGTGTTGTCGACGAACGTGATCTTGCCCGTGACGGGGCTCTTGTTGCCGTCGTTGGGCTGGGCCGTCACGGCCACCGGGCCGGCACGCAGCGCATCGCGCAGCGAAGCCAGTTGCCGCTCCGGCAGCGTGAACGTGACCGTGATCGGCGCAATCTGTGCCACCGTCACCATCGGCAACGCATTGGTCGGCGTCACCAGCGAACCGGGGAAGACATTGATGATGCCGGTGCGTCCGCCAATCGTCGCGCGGATGGTGCCGTAGCTGATGGCTACCTGGCTGGCCTCGATGGCAGCCTGGTCAGCGCGGATCGTGGCTTCGAAGCCATCCACCTTCGCCTGGGCCGTATCCACGGCGCTGCGCGAAATGAAATTGCGCTGCAGCAGTTCCTGGCTGCGCGCCAGCGTGCGGCGGGCATCGGAGAGATCTGCCTGATCGCGCATGAGCTGGGCGCGGGCCTTTGCCAGATTGGCTTCGTCCATGCGCGAATCGAGCGAGAACAGCAGATCGCCCGGCTTCACGGTCTGGCCTTCCTTGATATGCACGGTGCGCACGGTGCTCGATACCTGTGGGCGCACGTCCACGCTCTGCATGGCCGTCACGGTGCCGTTGGCGTTGACTTCCACGGGCACGTCGCCCTGCTGCACGAGGGCAGTAGCCACAGCCGCAGCGCTGGGGCCCTTGGCTACAGGCTTCGGGGCGAGCCACGTCTTCCAGCCGAACCACCCGGCAATTGCCACGACCAGTACCGCGATCACCACTACCCATGGCGATGTACGGCCACGGCCCGTGCTGGCGGCCGCGCTCCAGTTCCCATCGACAAAGCCTTTCGGCTGGTCGATCCCATCTGATTTCATGTGAGGACCCTCAATTGCCGCATGGCGCGCTCCCCAAAACGTGGCACCCGGCGTCTTGGCACCGGATTTTGCCCGCGCGAACCGCTACTAGTACCGCGCCTCGCCCATCCAGGCAAAGCGCGTTGTATTACAAGCCATTACAGCATCGATGGGGACGGATGGAGGGCCGGCGGGATGGCAGGCCCCCGGCGGTGGCCAAAATGCTTGTATCAGACCTAAAACATTAGCAGAAAAGCCGGTTCGGGCCACTGGGGAATAACGCGGGAAAGGGGAGGTTTCGGCGGAAAACTCAGGCGTTTTCCCGCCGATTGAGGCTTTCGAGCGACACTTCACGTGGCCCTGGAACCAGCACCACGCCATCGCCAGCCCGTATGACACCTGGGCGCGCCACGCCCAGGTACACGCCCGAAAAGCCACTGCGGGTCATGTCGCGCACGGCATGCGCATAGCCCAGGGCGGCATTCAGTTTGAAGCAGGGGCGACGTGTCGATTTCACCACAAACTCGACATCGCCGATGTAGAGGTGGTCTCCCACCCACAGTGCGGTTTCGAGCAATCCTTGCGTGGTCAGGTTCTCGCCCATCGCACCAAACGCCAGCGGACGCTCGGCTTCTTCCACGCCGGCTTCGCGCCGCCGGGTGTTCCACCAGGTGTAATGCTCGATCGGATAGGCATAGACGGCGCGATCCGGGCCACCGTGGACAGTGCGGTCCACCTGTTCATCGCCCGCCATGCCGAGCCGATGCACGCCCACCGCGATAGGGTGATGCTGGGTGCTGAGGGGGTGCTTGCGAATGGCCGACATGACCACGGCCTCGGTTCCGGCACCCGCCACGACCAGCGGCAGCGCCGTCCCCACATTGACAGCCAGTACGCGCCGGACGGCAGGGCCGCCGGTGCCCATTGGATTGGGACGCGGATCGGATTCGGCCACGGTACGCCCTCCTTGCGTGTGCGGGGCCCGCGCGGGTGCCCAGCTTTTCGCTGGTGCCACGCGCTGACTTTGTGAACCGAGTGTACCGGCTCGTCCACGCGTTTGAGGATGGGTAATGTGGGGAAACAGACGCTCCCGGCACACGCGCCAAGCGCGCGCCGGGGCAGGGGTGAGGCAGGGACGAAACTCAGCGCGAAAGCGCCGGTGTCAGGGCCTTAGGATTGGCGATGCTGTCGTGCTTGCCGCCCAGCACGTCGAGGATGTTCTGGAACGCGGTGCGGAAGTACAGCTCGTAGCTGTCACGCTCCACATAGCCCAGGTGCGGCGTGCAGATGCAGTTCTCCATGCGCAGCAGCGCGTGGCCCTGCAGGATCGGCTCGGATTCGAAGACGTCGATGGCTGCCATGCCGGGGCGGCCCCGGTTCAGCGCGGCCACGAGCGCGTTTTCCTCGATCAGCTCGGCACGGCTGGTATTCACGAAAAGCGCCGTGGGCTTCATGCGTTGCAGGTCAGACAGCTTGACGATGCCGCGCGTCTCGTCGTTCAGGCGCAGGTGCAGCGACAGCACGTCGCTGTCGGCGAACAGTTGCTCGACGGATTCCGCCACGTTCAGGCCGTCGTCGCGCGCCGCCTGTTGCGACGCCTCGCGGCCCCAGACCAGCACGTTCATGCCGAACGCACGCCCGAAGCCAGCCAGCAGCTTGCCGATCTTGCCGTAGCCCCAGATCCCCAGCGTCTGGCCACGCAACACCTGGCCCAGCCCGAAATTCGGCGGCATCGTGGTCGACTTCAGGCCCGACTGCTGCCAGGCGCCATGCTTGAGGCTGGCCACGTACTGCGGAATGCGGCGCTGGGCCGCCATGATCAACGCCCACGTGAGTTCGGCGGGTGCCACGGGCGATCCCACGCCTTCCAGCACCACGATGCCACGGTCGGTGCAGGCTTCGATATCCACATGACTACCGGCCCGGCCCGTCTGGCTGATGATGCGCAGCTTGGGCAGCTTCTCGAGCAACTGACGCGTCACCCGCGTCCGTTCGCGGATCAACACCAGCGCCTCCACATCGGAGAGGCGCGCGGCCAACTGGCCCACACCTTTGACGGTATTGTTGAAAACCTTCACGTCATGCCCTTCCAGCAGGGAAAAGCAGGGCAGCTTGCGCACGGCGTCCTGGTAATCGTCGAGAACGGCAATCTTCATTGGTGACTCTTTGAACGGGGGCTTGGTGCGCGCGGCCACAGAATCAGCGCGCGCCGGACAGTATTGTTGGCTTCCCTGACGCAACATCCACGACAGACAAGCGCAGGAATTCGAACAGCCATTTTGACAGGGGCGACAATGCTGCGCAGCAAAAAACAGGGGGCCCGTAGAGTGGTATTCTTGCCCGCTTCCGCGACGCGACAGGTTGGTCGAGCCAAGCTCCCACTCCCTGTTCGCCGCCGGACAATGCCCGACCGGCCCCTGCCGTCCGTCAGAAACGGACGAAGCGCAACTGTATCGCAGCCGCAGGGACCCCCGCGACCCTTTGCCCTCAATTGGTCGCCGCCGAGTTGTAACGGGATGTGACCACACCGTATGCGAGCGTTTTGCCTTCTTTCCCGGCAGGCGCCCGGCCCGGTAGCCGGTCTTCCCCGCTCACTCCGCACCCGGCCCCTCGCGCCGGTTGGACATTGCAAGGTTTCTTTTTCGCTTTGGAGCAGTAGATATGAACCACCCCACAATGCAAGGCACACCGGCCCTGAACGTGCCGGCCTGGGTAAAGAACCAGAAACTGGTCGCCTGGGTTGCCGAGATCGCTTCCCTGACCAAGCCGGACCAGATCTACTGGTGCGATGGCTCGCAGGAAGAATATGACCGCCTGTGCGAACTGATGGTCGCTGCGGGCACCATGCGCCGCCTGAACCCGGCCAAGCGCAAGAATTCGTTCCTGGCGCTGTCGGACCCTTCCGACGTGGCACGTGTGGAAGACCGCACCTTCATCTGCTCCGAGAAGAAGGAAGACGCCGGCCCCACCAACAACTGGACTGCACCGGCAGAAATGCGCCAGACGCTGTCGGGCCTGTTCGACGGCTGCATGCGTGGCCGCACGATGTACGTGGTGCCGTTCTCGATGGGCCCGCTCGGTTCACCCATCGCGCACATCGGTGTCGAACTGTCCGATTCGCCGTACGTGGCCGTGAACATGCGCATCATGACGCGCATGGGTCGCGCCGTGTATGACGTGCTGGGCACCGACGGCGAGTTCGTGCCGTGCGTGCACACCGTGGGCAAGCCGCTGGCTGCTGGCGAGCAGGACGTGGCATGGCCGTGCAACAAGACCAAGTACATCGTCCACTTCCCGGAATCGCGCGAGATCTGGTCGTTCGGTTCGGGCTACGGCGGCAACGCGCTGCTGGGCAAGAAGTGCTTCGCACTGCGGATCGCCTCGACCATGGGCCGCGACGAAGGCTGGTTGGCCGAGCACATGCTGATCCTGGGCGTGACCTCGCCCGAGGGCAAGAAGTACCACGTGGCCGCTGCATTCCCGTCGGCCTGCGGCAAGACCAACTTCGCGATGCTGATCCCGCCCAAGGGCTACGAAGGCTGGAAGATCACGACGATCGGCGACGACATCGCGTGGATCAAGCCGGGCCAGGACGGCCGTCTCTACGCCATCAACCCGGAAGCCGGCTACTTCGGCGTGGCCCCGGGCACGAGCGAGAAGACCAACTACAACGCGATGGCGACCCTCAAGGAAAACGTCATCTTCACCAACGTGGCGCTGACCGATGACGGCGACGTGTGGTGGGAAGGCATGACCCGCGAAGCCCCGGCGCACCTGGTGGACTGGCAGGGCAAGGATTGGACGCCTGCTATCGCCAAGGAGACCGGCGCCAAGGCCGCGCACCCGAACGCCCGCTTCACCGCCCCGGCCTCGCAGTGCCCGTCGATCGACGACAACTGGGACAACCCGGCCGGCGTGCCCATCGACGCCTTCATCTTCGGTGGCCGCCGCAGCACCACGGTGCCGCTGGTGACCGAAGCCCGTAACTGGACCGAAGGCGTCTACATGGCCGCCACGATGGGCTCGGAAACCACCGCCGCCGCTGCTGGCCAGCAAGGCGTGGTACGCCGCGACCCGTTCGCGATGCTGCCGTTCTGCGGCTACAACATGAGCGACTACTTCGGCCACTGGCTCGCACTCGGCAAGAAGCTGGAAGCCTCTGGCGCCAAGCTGCCGAAGTTCTACTGCGTGAACTGGTTCCGCAAGGACGCCGACGGCAACTTCGTCTGGCCGGGCTTCGGCGAGAACATGCGCGTCCTGTCGTGGATGATCGACCGCGTGGAAGGCCGCGGCGAAGGCGTGGACCATGTCTTCGGCACGTCGCCGCGCTACACCGACCTGAACTGGAACGGCCTGCCGTTCACGGCCGAGCAGTTCGAACAAGTCACGTCGATCGACCACGCCGCCTGGCAACAGGAACTGGCACTGCACGACGAACTGTTCACGCAACTCAAGCACAACCTGCCGCAAGCACTGGTGGAAACGAAGGACGCACTGGCTAAACGCCTGGGCTGAGTTTCGTTTTTTGCTTTTAGGAAAAGCCGACTGGTGAAAGCTGGTCGGCTTTTTTGTTGGTTGGCGCTCGCAAGTGCTGTGGGTTTGCTCCCCTCTCCCGCGTTGCGGGAGAGGGGCGGGGGAGAGGGCTAGGGGTGCAAGTTGCGACGCAGTCGGCAAGCAGAACCTCCGGCCCTCACCCCCAACCCCTCTCCCATTTCATGGGAGAGGGGAGCTAACCGACAGCGTTTCAAAAGCCCTTGGCTTGCTCCCCTCTCCCGCGTTGCGGGAGAGGGGCTGGGGGTGAGGGTGAGCGGGTCAACTGCCGATCAAGCAACTCACCGATACAGAACCTGCGGCAACCACAACCCAATCCCCGGAAAGATATACAGCAGCGCCAGCGCCACGATCTGGATGGCCATGAAGGGCAGCATGCCGGCGAAGATCTGGTTCAGCGTGACGTGGGGTGGCGCCACGCCCTTGAGGTAGAACGCGGCCATCGCCACGGGCGGAGAGAGGAACGCGGTCTGCAGGTTCAGTGCCACCAGCAAACCGAAGAACAGCGGGTCGATGCCGAAGTTGTCGAGCAGTGGAATGAAGATCGGCATGAAGATGATGATGATCTCCGTCCATTCCAGCGGCCAGCCGAGCAGGAAGATGATGATCTGCGCGAGGATCATGAACTGCACGGGCGACAGGTCCATCGACAGCACCCATTGTTCGACCAGTGCCTGCCCCCCCAGCAACGCGAACGCCGCCGAGAAAATCGACGAGCCGACGAACAGCCAGCAGACCATCGCACTGGTCTTCACCGTCAGGAACACCGAGTCACGCACCACGGTGTAGTTGAGCTGCCCATACGCGGCGGCCAGCAGCGCGCCGCCGAGCGAACCCACCGCTGCGGCCTCGGTAGGTGTGGCGAGGCCGAACACGATCGACCCAAGCACCGCGAGAATCATCACGGCCAGCGGGAAGAACGATGCCAGCAGCATCTTGAACACTTCGAGCCGCGCGAAGTTGAAGAACCAGTAGAAGACCGCGAGCACGGCAACGAGCACTGCCAGCGTGATCCAGAACCACATCGGCGCGGGCCGTGATCCGGCTTCGGCAATCTCCTGCGCAACAGGTGCGCTGGTCTGCGCAGCAGGTGCCGCATCCAATGGCGCAGCGGGCTTGGGCGTGACGCTCTCCGTCGTCGGTGGTGGCTGCAGGCTGTCGGTGCTGGTCGTGGCATCGGCGGGCGGCGCCTGCAGATCATCGAAGCCCGTCGATTCGGTGCTCTCCACCATGGCGCCCATTTCGGAAATGGCCGGTCCCTGCGCGGCACGCGGCGCCGTTACCACCGCATACATCAGGCTCATCATCAGCGCGACGAAGATCGCTGGCATCAGCACCACGCCAAGTTGGCGGACGATGTAGCCAGCCGGCACGCTGGCATTGCGACGCCCCTTCACGGCCATGAGCAGTGCAGGCAGCGCACGTTCGCTGAAGTGATCGCGCAACGTCGTAGCGAAACCCGACAGCGGAATCCGTCGTTCCTCTGCCGAGAGCGGGGGCGCCATCGATGGCTTCAGTTTGGCGATGATGACGGCGTAGAGAATGTAGAGTCCCGCGAGCATCAGCCCCGGGAAAAACGCGCCTGCATAAAGCTGCACGACCGATACGCCAGCCGTGGCGCCATAGACGATCAGCAGCACCGATGGTGGAATCAGAATGCCCAGGCATCCGCCTGCGGTCACCGCACCCGCCGATAGCTGCGTGCTGTAACCCGCGCGCAGCATCGCCGGAAACGCGAGCAGTCCCATCAGCGTCACCACTGCGCCCACGATACCCGTGGCCGTGGCAAACACCGCGCAAGTAATCAGCGTTGCCACCGCCAGCGAACCGGGCAGCCACGCCAGTGCCAGATGCAGGCTGCGGAACAGCTTCTCGATCAGGTTGGCGCGCTCCACGAGATAGCCCATGAACACGAACAACGGGATCGAGATCAGCACGTCGTTGGTCATCACGGCATAGGTCCGCTGCACCATCAGGTCCAGCGTCTGCGCCACCGCGATCTCGGGGTTCGCATGCCGATATGCGAGCCACGCGAACAACACGCCCATGCCCATCAGCGTGAATGCCGTGGGAAAGCCGAGCATGATCGCCACCACGATCAGCGCGAGCATCAGCAAGCCGAGATGACCGTTGGTCCAGTCGGCAGGCGAGGGCATGAAAAACGCCACCGCGCCGACGATCAGGATCATCAGCGACACGCCGAACCACAGTTCCTTTCTCATCGCACCGTCCCCTCGGTCCTGTTCGTGCGCGCGGCATCAGCGGTGGCGTCTGCGCTTGTCAGCACGCTGTCCTGTCCCACCATCTGCTTGAGTTTGTCGACGTCCACTTCTTCCACGTCATCCTCGCGCGTGGGCCAGTGTCCCTGCATCAGGCACAGCACGCAGCGCGCGGTCTCCGCCACGCCCTGCAGCAACAGCAACGCGCCCGCCACCGGAATCACGGCCTTGAACGGATAGATAGGCGGCCCGTCGGCGGCAATCGACGAATGCTCGTTCTGCGCGAGCGACACCTCGAAGAAATCCACGCCCGCCCAGGCCAGCGCGATCACGCCCGGAAAGAAGAACACCAGGTACAGCACCAGGTCGATGGTGGCCTGCGCACGGGGCGCGAGAAAGCCGTAGAGGATGTCGCCGCGCACGTGTCCACGCTTGGCCAGCGTGTATGCCCCACCCAGCATGAACAGGGCGCCATAGAGCATGTTGCTGGCGTCGAACACCCAGGCGTGCGGCGCGTCGAGCGCGTAGCGCGAGAAGACCTCGTAGCTGATCATCAGCGTCAACGCGATGATCAGCCACGCACCGGCCTGTCCCACGAACGTGCTGATGCGGTCGATGCCGAGCAGCAGTTTTTGCACAGGTGGCTCCGTCGGAGTACGGCTCGCGCGCTACGCCTTCTTTGCGCCGAAATAATGCTGGGAGGCCATGCGGTACTCGACATTGGTGTCGTTCTGCCAGCGCGTGGTGCGCTGTGCAAACGCCCGCATCGAATCGTTGACCTTCTTGAACATCGGATTCTCTTTCTCCTTGCGCGCCACGATCTCATCCCAGATCTTGAGCTGCGCCTGGAGCACGCTGTTCGGCGTGGCGTAGAACTTCACGCCCTGCTGCTGCAGCGCCAGGTAATCCTTTGAATAGCGATCGATCGCCTTGATCGACATCTCCGCGGAACTTGCGTCCACGGCATTGGCGATCAGCGCGCGCAGCTTGGGCGACAGCGCGTCGTACCGCTTCTTGTTGAACACGATCTCGAACTGCTCGGAGCACTGGTGGAAGCTGCGCAGCATGCAGACCTTCGACACATCCGGGAAACCCAGCGCGCGATCCGAACTCGCATTGTTGAACTCGGCGGCATCCAGCAGGCCGCGGTCCAGCGCCGGTACGATCTCCGCGCCCGGCAGCGCATTCACTGCGGCGCCGAGTCCCGTGAAGATATCGATCGACAAGCCCACGGTGCGGAACTTGAGTCCCTTGAAATCCTCGGGTTTCGTGATCGGCTTCTTGAACCAGCCGAGCGGCTGCGTGGGCATCGGGCCGTAGAGGAACGACACCACGTCGAGATTCAGGCTGCGGTAGATCTCTTCCTGCAGCTCCTTGCCGCCGCCGTACTTGTGCCAGGCCAGCAGCATGTTCGGGTCCATGCCATAGCCGGGACCCGATCCCCACAGCGCCAGCGCCGAATTCTTGCCGTACCAGTAAGCAATCACGCCATGGCCACCGTCGAGCGTGCCCTTGCTGACCGCATCGATCAGGTCGAATGCCTTGACCACTGCGCCCGCCGGCAGCAACTCGATCTTGAGATCGCCGCCGGACATGTCGTTGACCTTCTTGACGAAGTCACCGGCGAACTCGTGGAAGATGTCCTTGGTTGGCCATGTGCTCTGCCACCGCATCGTCACCGGCCCCTGCGCCTTGACGATGGCTGGAAAGCCCATGGTTGCCGCGCCTGCGGCCGCCACTGTGGCGCCGCCAATGAATCCCCGCCGTGAAACCGTCTCCGCGGCACCGTCCGTGCCGTCCTTGCGCCTTGCTGCCATGACCGTCTCCCCTTGTGTGTTGAACGAACAACCACTGCACGGCTGTCCCTCCCTCCGCGCAGGCAGTGGCCAACGCGGAAAAGCGGGACGAAAAGGAACTGGAAGATTCAGTGCGAGGCCAGGACGCGTCGTATTTTTTTCTGGAACCGGTACGGACTACGCAAACAAGTCTGGCAATGCAGACAAGCATCGGGCCTTGGGTTGAATTGATCTTAGGCAGTGCGGATCACGCGAACAATGTAGGGAATACCCGATTCAAACCCTGACGCGAACCCGTATTCGCTACGCAGACGGCTTGGTATCGCCGCCGTCACCCACTTGCTGCACCGCATACTTGACCAGCCCGGCGCGCCCTTCGATGGCCAGCTTGCGCTTGAGATTGAGCCGGTGCGTCTCCACCGTACGCACCGATACGCCGAGCTGCGCGGCGATTTCCTTGTTGGCCATTCCCTTGCCGATGCCCTGCAGGATGTCGCGCTCGCGCGGTGTCAGCGCATCGAGTGGGCTGACCGCATGCTCGGCCATGCCACGGGCGATGCGCGCGCTGTAGAACACGCGGCCCGCCAGCACGGCCTGGATGGCCGCCATCAGTTCGTCGGCGGGCGCATCCTTGAGTACGTAGCCGCGCGCACCGGCCCGGATCGCCTGTCGCACATATTCGAGGTTGTCGTGCATCGACACGATCAGCACCGCGAGTTCGGGATACCGGTCGTGCAACGCGCCGGCCAGTGCGATACCGCCCATGCCGCGCATCCCGATATCGGTAATCACGAGTTCTGGCAGGTTGCCCGGCGCGGCATTGGCCAGCCATGCCAGTGCGCCTTCGCCATCGTCGGCCTCGCCCACTACCTCCAGGCCGGGCTGCAGGGACAGGTGCATGCGCATGCCATCGCGCACCAGCGCGTGATCGTCGATCAGCAACACGCGGGCCGGCGCGCCGGAAGGAGGATGGAGGTCGTCTTCGTGCAGAACGGTCATGACAGCGATATTTCGGGAATGCGGGAGTTCACAGGCAGCGCGGCCACGAGCCGCGTGCCGGTGGGTGTCGATACCACGTCGAACTGGCCGCCCAGCGCCGCCATGCGTTCGCGCAGGTTGCGCAGGCCAATGCCACGCTGCGGATCGCGCTGCATGCGGGCCACATCGAAACCCGTGCCGTTGTCGCGCACGGTGAGCCGCGTGGCCGATGGCCCGAAGTCGAGCTGCACATCGACATGCGTGGCATGCGCATGGCGCTCGACATTGGTCAGCGCTTCCTGGGCGATGCGGAACAGCGCAGTCGCCTGCTCGTCGGTCAGCGTGCGCGGTGGCCCCGCCTGCGAGACCGCCACGGTCAGCGTGCTGCCCGCCTGCATCTCGCGCGCCAGATGCTCCAGCGCAGCGAACAGGCCCAGGTCATCGAGCAAGGCAGGGCGCAGGTTGCGCGCCACGCGTCGCACTTCATTGAAAGCGGAATCCAGCCGGTTCAGCGCCATGCCGAGGATCGGCGCCACTGAAGCACCTTCCGTCGGCGCGATCCGGATGCGGTTGGTAGCGGCTTCGAGCACCAGCTTCACGGAGACCAGCAACTGGCTGATGCCATCGTGCAGCTCGCGCGACAGCCGCGCGCGCTCGTCTTCCTGCGACTGCACCACGCGCTGCGCCAGTTGACGCAGCTTGGCATCGGCCTCGCGGTGCTCGCTGATATTGAGTGCCAGGCCGCTGGCCGCCACCAGCAGGATGCTGATCCCCGCGATCACGCCGATCCACGCCATGGTCTCGCGGATATCGGTCTCCGCGCGCGCATCGAGCCTGCGCAGCGTCTGCTCCACATCGTCAAGGTAGATGCCGGTGCCAAGCATCCAGTTCCAGCCCGGCACAGCCACCACGTAGCCCAGCTTGGGCGCGAGCTGCTTCGACGATGGCTTCTGCCACATGTAGCGCACCGAGCCACCCCCTTCCTTGGCCGCCGCGATCAGCTTCTGGATCGTCAGCGCCCCTTCGGGGTCGCGCATCAGCCACAAATCCTGGCCAACCAGTTCAGGCTGGCGCGGATGCATCAGGTTGCGGCCCTGCAGGTCGTAGAGGAAGAAATAGCCATCGGGACCGTAGTCGAGCCGCGCCAGCGCCGCCATGGCCGCCTGCCGCGTGGCCATGTCGGTGCGACCCGATTCCACCATCGGCGCGATGGCGCTCTGCGCCAGGTCAACGTAGTGGCGCAGCTCGGTTTCCTTGCTCTGCAGATAGGCGGATTCCACCAGCGCGCGCTCGTGGCGGGCAAGGGCAGTGGCCTGGAATTTGACGGCCAGCGCAATGCCCATCATCGCGACGGCGAGCGGCGCCACGGCGAGCAAAAGTATCTTTTGACGGAGTTTCATCTGTACCGGGGGTAAACACCGATGACGGGGAGGCCGCTTGACTTCGTCGGCATACGTACTACTACGCATGCTTGTTGCGTAGTTTCGCGCTTGTGCCGACATGGGCGGGTGTCAATACTACACGCCGGTTCGCGCCCGGGCATGGCCCCGGCACAAATCGACGCAGTAGGTGCACCGCGGCCCTGGCTTTTATCGCTGGTCCGGGATGCACTGCCTGCCTGCACGATCAGATCCGGGACCAGACGAGTACAGACCGGGCGCCGCAGACATCGAGGAGACCCGCTTTCCGCGCGATTGTCAGCGTCCGCTATCCGGCACCGCCCCCTCTACCCGATTTTTCTGTCGACGCAGGTACTTTCAGCCGGTCTGAGGAGACCCTTCAACATGAATCGCATCGGACAACACCTGTTGTGGCTGGCCGTCGCCGTACTCGGCGCATTTGCCTTCGCCACCGTCGCGCTGTCGCGCGGTGAAGCCGTCAGCGCACTGTGGATCGTGGTTGCCGCGCTCTGCATCTACCTGATCGCCTATCGCTACTACAGCAAGTTCATCGCCGAAAAGGTGATGCAGCTCGACCCCAAACGCATGACGCCCGCGTGGCGGCACAACGACGGCCTGGACTACGTGCCGACCAACAAGGCGGTGCTGTTCGGCCACCACTTCGCCGCGATTGCCGGTGCCGGACCGCTCGTCGGTCCCGTGCTGGCCGCGCAAATGGGCTACCTGCCCGGCATGCTGTGGCTGCTGGCCGGCGTGGTGTTTGCCGGTGCGGTACAGGACTTCATGGTCCTGTTCATCTCCACGCGCCGCGATGGCCGCAGCCTGGGCGACCTGGTCAAGTCGGAGATGGGCACCATCCCCGGCATGATCGCGCTGTTCGGCTGCTTCATGATCATGATCATCATCCTGGCGGTGCTGGCGCTGATCGTGGTGAAGGCACTGGCCGATTCCCCGTGGGGCACGTTCACCGTGGCGGTGACGATTCCCATCGCCATCTTCATGGGTATCTACACGCGCTATATCCGCCCGGGCCGTATCGGCGAGGTGTCGGTGATTGGCTTCGTGCTGCTGATGCTTGCCATCATCGGTGGCCAGTACGTGCATGAAAGCGCCACGCTCGCGCCGCTGTTCACGTACGACGGCAAGGCCCTGACGTGGATGCTGATCGGCTACGGCTTCGTGGCCGCCGTGCTGCCCGTGTGGCTGCTGCTGGCGCCGCGCGATTATCTCTCCACGTTCCTGAAGATCGGCACGATCATCGCGCTGGCCATCGGTATCCTGATCGTCGCGCCCGAACTGAAGATGCCGGCGCTGACGCAGTTTGCGGCAGGCGGCGGTCCGGTGTGGTCGGGCAACCTGTTCCCGTTCCTCTTCATCACCATCGCGTGCGGCGCCGTGTCGGGCTTCCATGCGCTGATCTCGTCGGGCACCACGCCCAAGCTGCTGGAGAACGAATCGCACGCGCGCTTCATCGGCTACGGCGCGATGCTGGCCGAGTCGTTCGTCGCCATCATGGCCCTGGTTGCCGCCTCGGTGATCGAGCCCGGCGTGTACTTCGCGATGAACAGCCCGGCGGCCGTGATCGGCACCTCGCCGGAAGCCGTGGCTGCCACGGTATCCACGTGGGGCTTCGTCATCACGCCTGACGTGCTGATCCAGACTGCCAAGGACGTTGGCGAGAACACGATCATTTCGCGCGCCGGTGGCGCTCCGACGCTGGCCGTGGGTATCGCGCACATCCTGCACCAGGTGGTGGGCGGCCAGGCCATGATGGCCTTCTGGTACCACTTCGCCATCCTGTTCGAAGCCCTGTTCATCCTGACCGCTGTCGACGCAGGCACCCGTGCCGGCCGCTTCATGCTGCAGGACCTGCTGGGCAGCTTCGTGCCGGCCCTCAAGAAGACCGAGTCGCTGACCGCCAACCTGATCGCCACCGGCCTGACCGTGGCGGCCTGGGGCTACTTCCTGTACCAGGGCGTGGTCGATCCGCTGGGCGGCATCAACACGCTGTGGCCGCTGTTCGGCATCTCCAACCAGATGCTGGCTGCCGTGGCGCTGGTGCTGGGTACGTGCGTGCTGGTCAAGATGAAGCGCGGCCAGTACGCCTGGGTCACGCTGGTGCCCACCTGCTGGCTGCTGATCTGCACGCTGACCGCGGGCTGGCAGAAGCTGTTCCACTCGGACCCCAAGGTCAGCTTCCTGACCCACGCCGAGAAGTTCAGCGCCGCCATTGCCGAAGGCAAGGTGCTGGCCCCGGCCAAGTCGATGGAGCAGATGCACCGCATCGTTTTCAACGACTATCTGGACGCCGGCCTGTGCGCGCTGTTCATGTTCGTGGTGCTGTCGATCGTGTTCTACGGTTTCAAGACCGCGATGCAGGCACGCGGTATCACGAAGCGCACGGACAGCGAGACGCCGTTCGAACCGCTGCCGGCCCAGGCATCGGTGCAGTCCTGATCACTGGCTATCTGAATTGAGGAGGCCGCCATCATGCTCGAACGGATCGGAACCATGGGACGTTACCTGGGACAGTCGTTGCGGCTGATGGTTGGCCTGCCCGACTACCAGACCTACGTGGCCCACATGGAAGCCACCCACCCCGACCGCGCACCCATGACGTACGAGGAGTTCTTTCGCGAACGCCAGGAAGCACGGTACGGCGGCGGCCAGGGCAAGTGCTGCTGAACCATCGCAGCCCGGCAGTACGGAAAACGGCTCCTTCATGGAGCCGTTTTTCATGGGAAGGCCGCTTGCCCATTTGTGACGGCAAATTGCACGATGTGGCGCCAGAACATCAGTTTTTAACGCGCCGATACCGTTTCTCCGGCGGGTTACAGGGCTTCACATCTAGTTACAGCAAGGGCAGGGCTCCTTCTCTACACTCCGTTCCCAGATACAACAATTAAAGGAAATTCGAATGTCTCGCCATCTCCGCACCCTGACTCTGGCCCTTGCTCTCTCGGCAGCAGCCCTGCCGGCGTTTGCAGGCGGTGATTTGAACAATGCCCTCGGCGGTGGCCTGGGTGGCGTGGCAGGTGCCGCAGTCGGCGGCGCGCTCGGTGGCAGCACCGGCGCCGTGCTCGGCGGTGCCGTAGGCGGCGGCGCAGGTGGTGCACTGACCTCGAACCGCCGCGAACGCACGGGCGCCATCATCGGCGGCGCCCTGGGCGGCGGCGCAGGCACCGCAGCCGGCAACGCCATGGGCGGCCGCACCGGCGGCCTGGTCGGCGCCGGCCTGGGTGGTGCAGCCGGTGCCGCACTGGGCGGCAACGTCTCGCGCAGCAACTCGTACGACGATGACCGCCGCTACTACAAGCGCAGCAAGCACAAGAAGCATCATCGCCATTACCACGACTGATAGGTCGTGAGGTGGAACAAAAAATGGGCCCTTGAGGCCCATTTTTTGTTTGGGTCTCTATCATCCGCGATCCCCAAAACAAAAAGCCCGTACCAACCAGGTACGGGCTTTTTACAATGTGCGGGGCAGCTTACAGCTTGGCGCCATCCGTGAACACGTCGAACGGGGCCTTGGCGCCGTCGGTGTACGGGTCGAACTTGCCCATCTTGGCACCGTCCGTGTACGGATCGAACTTCGTGGCCTTGGCGCCATCGGTGTAGGGGTCGAATTTGCCGGCCTTGGCAAAGGCGGGGGCGGCAGAGAGGGCTGCGGTCACGGCAACAATCAGGGCAATTTGGCGCTTCATGATGTTCTCTTCACTTTCATGCGGATGCCGGCTGAGTCGGGAGTTTGCTGCGTTGCGGCATCGAGTGACTCGATATTAGGCATTTCCCTGATATGCATAAATAGCTCGATCCACAATGATTGATTGTGGTTTCAACAATAAATTACCCTCCACAGGGAAAAATTCAGGCAGCAGCCAGGGGAATATGTCATGGATCGACTGCAATCGATGCGCGTGTTCGCCAAGGTGGTCGAACTGGGCAGCTTTGCCCGTGCGGCGCAGCAACTCGAAATGTCGAACGCCGTGGTCACCCGCTACGTCGCCGATCTGGAAAGCCATCTCGGCACGCGGTTGCTGAACCGCACCACGCGCAGCCTCTCGCTGACCGATGCCGGCGAAACCTATCTCCAGCGCTGCGCGCAGATTCTTGAAGACGTCGAGGAAGCGGAGTCGATCGTTACGGCGCGCAGCCAGTCTTTATCAGGCACGCTGCGGCTGATCACGCCTGTCATGTTCGGTTTGCACCTATTACCGCAAACCCTGGAACGGTTTCATCGCATCTATCCCGATATCGTCTTCGACGTGCAACTGTCCGACCGGATGGTCGACATCGTCGAGGAAGGGCGCGACGTGGGGGTCATGCTGTCGGACCTGGGCCTGGGATCGCACCTCGTGGCGCGCCCGCTGATTTCGGCGGAGATCGTGCTCTGCGCATCGCCGGGATACCTGCGCGACCATCCGCCGCTGCGTACCGCCCACGATCTGACCAGCCACCGCGCCATCGCGATGCGGTTGCCAACTGCCGAGCACGAATGGACGCTGTCCGGCCCCGAGGGCGAAGTCACGGTGCCCATCCGTCCGGGATTGCTGTGCAGCAATGCGGAACTCGCGCATCAGGCTGCGCTGGCCGACATGGGCATCGCCATGCTGTCGTCCTACCTCGCACGTCCGAATATCGAGGCGGGACGCCTGATGCACGTCCTGCCGCAATACCAGCTGCCGCGCCGCGACGTCAGCGTGGTGTACCCGAGCCGGAAATTCCTGCCCACCAAGGTACGCGCCTTCATCGACTTCCTGCTCGAGGAAGGCAAACAGCGGGGCGGCGAGACGGTTGCCAAGGCGCACAGCCAAAGCTGAAACCTGTGGCAGCAAGAGCACCAAGCAAGACGGCGAGGTTTTCACCTCGCCGTCTTGCTTGCCGTCACCGGGAATGGTGAGCGGTTACTCTTCCGCGTCAGCCGTCTGCTTGGCCGTAGCACGCGGCTTCTTGGCTGCCGGTGTCTTGGCGGCTGCAGTCTTCGTCGCCGCCTTCTTGGCCGGCGCCTTCTTCGCAGCTACCTTCTTGGCCGGTGCCTTCTTTGCCGCAGCGGTCTTGGCTGGCGCCGCTTCCGCACCATCATCCTTGGCGGCCGTCTTGGCTGCAGGCTTCGCGCCGGCCTTGCCGGCCTTCGGCTCGCGCGCCTCGAACTCGAAGCCGATCTTGCCGTCAGGCTGCTTGACCAGGAACGCCTTGAAATTGCGTCCTGTCCGAGACGACTTGAAGCCGGTCAGCAGATCCGTCTTGCCGGCCGACAGCAGCTTGCCGATCTGCTCTGGCGACACTTCCTGCTGCAGGATGATCTTGCCGGTCGTGAAATCGCAGGACTTTTCCGGACCCACGGCGTTCTCGCACACGTACTTCATGCCGTGCTCATACACCGAGCCATTGCACTTCGGGCAGTGGCCCAGCGCCGTCTGCTCACTGAAATCCACCGGCTCGCCGTCGCCATCATCGTCGTTCTGGCCGAAGTCGAACTCCATCTTCCAATGGCCTTCGTCGTCGTGGGCGAGCTTCAGGATGGCGGCAAACGGACGTCCCATCTTGCTGCGGAAGCCCTGCAGCGGACCAATTTCCTTCTTCAGCAGCAGTTCCTCAACCTCGTTGATCTCGAACTGGCGACCACCCGGGATCTTGCTGATCGAGAAATCGCAGGCCGTGCAGGCAAACCGGCGATAGTTCTCCTTGACCTGCCCCGCGCATTGCGGACATGGCGTGTCCAGCGTGGCGTAGTCTCCGGGAATCGTGTCGCTGTCGTATTCCTTGGCGCGCTTCACGATCTGCTGCGTCATCTGCGCGATCTCGCGCATGAACTCATCCCGCTTGAGCCGGCCGCGCTCGATCTGCGACAGCTTGTGCTCCCACTCGCCTGTCAGCTCGGCCTGTGTCAGTTCCTGCACGCCCAACCCGCGCAGCAGCGTCATCAGCTGGAACGCCTTGGCCGTAGGGATCAGTTCACGCCCCTCGCGCACCAGGTACTTCTCGGTCAGCAGCCCTTCGATGATGGCCGCGCGCGTAGCTGGCGTACCCAGGCCCTTGCCGGCCATCGCCTCGCGCAGCGCGTCGTCGTCGACGAGCTTGCCAGCACCTTCCATGGCCGAGAGCAGCGTGGCTTCGTTGTAGCGAGCCGGCGGCCGCGTGGTCAGGCCCACCGCATCGACCTTGTCGGTCTTGACCTTCTCGCCTTTCTGCACGGGCACCAGGTTGGCGTCCTTGTCGTCCTTGCCCTGCGCCTCGCGGCCGTAGATCACGAGCCAGCCCGGATTGACCAGCACCTTGCCTTCGGTCTTGAAGTGGTGTCCGGCAACCTCGGTAATGCGCGTGGTCACCTGGAACTCGGCCACCGGGAAGAACACGGCCAGGAAGCGGCGCACGACCAGGTCGTACAGCTTCTGCTCGGGCTCGGACAGGTTCTTGGGTGCCTGCAGCGTCGGGATGATAGCGAAGTGATCGCTGATCTTGCTGTTGTCGAAGATCTTCTTGTTCGGCTTCACCCAGCCGCTCGACAGGATCTTCTTGGCGTGCGGCAGGTAGTTCGGCGAGCTGTCGGCCAGCATGTCCATGGTCTGCTTGACCGTGTCCAGGTAGTCCTCCGGCAGCGCGCGCGCATCGGTACGCGGGTAGGTCAGCACCTTGTGCTTCTCGTACAGCGCCTGGGCCAGACCCAGCGTGTTCTTGGCCGAGAACCCGAAGCGGGAGTTGGCCTCGCGCTGCAGGGTGGTCAGGTCGAACAGTGCCGGCGACTGCTGCGTGGACGGCTTCGACTCCTCGCTGACCGTGCCCGGCTTGTCGCGGCACGCGGCCACGATGCTCTTGGCTTCGGCCTCGCTCCACAGGCGCGACTCGCGCGCCTCGGGATCGAATTCGTTCTTCTTGAACTTGGGATCGAACCAGCGGCCTTCATAGAGGCCAGCCGCCGCGATGAACTCGGCGCGCACTTCCCAGTAATCGCGCGGCACGAAGTGTTTGATCTTCTCTTCGCGCTCCACGACGATCGACAGCGTCGGCGTCTGCACCCGGCCCACGGTGGTCAGGAAGAAGCCGCCGCCCTTGCTGTTGAACGCGGTCATCGCACGCGTGCCGTTGATGCCCACGAGCCAGTCGGCTTCGGAGCGGCAGCGCGCGGCATCGGCCAGCGGCAGCATTTCCTCGTCGGCACGCAGCGCGGCAAAGCCGTCGCGGATTGCCTGCGGGGTCATCGACTGCAGCCACAGCCGGCTCACCGGCTGCTTGGCCTTGGCCTGCTGCGCGATCAGGCGGAAGATCAGTTCCCCTTCGCGCCCCGCGTCGCATGCGTTGACCAGCGCGGTCACATCCTTGCGCTTGATCAGGCGGTTCAGCACCTTGAGGCGCGACTCGGTCTTGGCGATGGGCCGCAAATCGAAATGCGGTGGAATCACGGGCAGGTTGGCGAAGCTCCACTTGCCCCGTTTGACTTCGTAATCGTCGGGTGCCGCGATCTCCACGAGATGGCCCACGGCCGAGGACAACACGTAGTTGTCGCTCTCGAAGTATTCGTCGTGCTTGGTAAAGCCCCCGAGGGCGCGCGCGATATCGGCGGCAACCGATGGCTTTTCCGCGATGATGAGGGCTTTAGACATTCAACGGGTCCTTGTGACGCGGCGCCCCAAAATGAGCAGCCTGCGCCTCTTGAAATTCACGGCAAACTATGTGAACAGCACGCCTGGGCTTTGAGGCGCCAATAATAAGCGCGGTTTCGACGGGCTTGCAAGCCACTGCCGTCACCACACCGAGCGCGCCTCAGCTATCCCGGGCATCCAGGCCAAGTAGCCACGGCAGCACTTGAGGAATCTCCGATGCTGCCGCAGGCATGGCGGCGCCTTTTATCAGCATCCGCTCCAGCACGTCGAGGTGTGGCAGCACCGTTCCGTAGAAATGTGGCGCGCCGCCTGCGATGGGCTGAATCAATACAGTAGGAAAGTTTTCGATGTCGATGTCCTCACCGAGGTAGTCGGAGTGGGTTTCGACGTCGATCCACACAAAACAATCGTTCGGATACCGCTCGGCCAGCGCGGCAAACCCGGCCACATACTGCTTGCAGGTGCCGCACCAGTCGGCACACAGGCAGGCCACGAGCCGTCCGGCGGGACGGTTGGCCAAGGCCCGGCTGACGGCGCCAGGGTCCTGCTCGGGGTAGTAAACGGCCATTGCAAGCGAAGTATGAGGCGAACGCGATACCGCGGATCATGCCAGACGCCGGAAGCGATTGCCCGGCAGCCGTTCCGCCGCCCCGGCCAACTCAAGCTGCAAAAGGGCCGCAGACGCCGCTTCCGCCACCATCCCCGCCCGTTCGCACAAGGCGTCGAAGCTGACAGGATCATAGGACAGGGCGCCACCGAACACGTCCCCCGTCATGGTGCCAGCCTCGCGAGAAACGGCGACAGCCGCCTGCCCCGCCACCCGCTGCGGCGTACCCAGATCAGCAAATTCCTCAAAAACATCTTCCGGGGATTCCACCAGCTTCGCCCCCTGACGAATCAGCTTGTGACAACCGCGCGAGAGCTCCGCGTGGATCGAGCCGGGAATGGCAAAGACCTCCCGACCAATCTCGGATGCCAGCCGCGCCGTGATCAGCGATCCCGACCGCTCGGCAGCCTCCACCACCAGCACGCCGCGCGCCAGCGCGGCGATGATTCGGTTGCGCCGCGGAAAGTGATTCGCCCGGCCCGGCGTACCCAGCGGAAACTCGCTGACAATCGCCCCGCCGGCGTCCACGATGCGGTGCGCCAGCCCATGGTGTCGCGCCGGATAGACGATATCGACACCGGTGCCGACCACAGCCACGGTGTTGCCCGGCCCCTCGATCGCTGCCGCGTGCGCTGCGGCGTCAATCCCCAGCGCCAGCCCCGACACCACGGTCAGCCCCTTCGCGGAAAACGCCTGCGCGAACAACTGTGCATTGCGCTCGCCCTGAGCCGTGGCGTGCCGCGCGCCGACAATACCCAGCGACGGCGCCTGCAGCCGCGCTGCATTGCCATTGATATAGAGCACCAGCGGCGGATCGGCCAGATCAAGCAGGCGCGCGGGATAGGCAGCATCGGCCATGGTTACGACGGCGTGGTCCGGCGCGTCAAGCCATCGGCATGTCCGGTCGATGCGTGCGGCCATGGCTTCGTCGGGCCGCGCCACCAGCGCCCGAACGGCCGCGGGTTCGGCCACTTCGCCTAGTCGTGCAGGCTCCTGGGACAGCACGGCTTCCGGCAAGCCGAATGCGGCCAGCAGGTTGCGAGCGGTGCGGGCCGAAACGCCGGGGGTGGTGGTCAGGCGGACCCAGGCGGCAACTTCAGTGGGATCGCGAGTCGATACGGTCATCGGGAAGCGCAGCGGGACGGCGCCTCGGCGCCGCCCCCACTGGTCACTGCGGCGTCTTGGCGAGGTCGCCGACCTTCATCACGTTGGTGGCGTCTGTCACCAGCGCG
Organism: Cupriavidus sp. DL-D2; assembly: GCF_039710735.1. Taxonomy (NCBI): domain Bacteria; kingdom Pseudomonadati; phylum Pseudomonadota; class Betaproteobacteria; order Burkholderiales; family Burkholderiaceae; genus Cupriavidus; species Cupriavidus sp. DL-D2. The sequence continues at coordinate 152,618 of NZ_JBDKXK010000014.1, forward strand.
TAGGCGATGCCCGGGAACACACGGTAGACATAGGCCAGTCCGTACCGGTCGTCGGGCAGCGTGATCGTGCGATTGCCGTCGGTGGCATCCTTGACCTGGCCGCCCGTGCGGGACAGCGCCAGCACATGGCCCGGCTCCAGCCCGGCGTTGGTGCCCAGGTTAAGCACCACCACCTGCTTGGCGCCGCCGTACTCGACGCCGCCATAGACCGCCGCGATACGGGCTTCGATATTGGTGTCCGGCGCGTGCGGGACGTATCTCACCAGCTCACGCGCGGGTTGCGGCAACAGCAGCGAGCCCGCTCCCATTTCCTGCGGCGACTGGGTGACCTGCACCGTCGCCACCGCATCGGGACCCTCCGGGCCGCGCGTCAGGCGCACATTGCCCTGGTACTGGGCCTCGTAGCCGAGCACGGCCTGCGTGATCGGATCGTAGACGGGCTGGGCCGGCTTGAATGCCTGCCAGTCGCTGCCTACGGAGTCCGTCGGCGCGATGCCGCGCACGTAGCCGGTGTCGCCACGGCCCATGTACACGCGGGCATCCGTCAGGGCCACGATGCGGGCCGACGTGGCCACCGTCTGCTGGTCCACCACGAGGGGACGCTTCAGGAACGGTTCGATATCGGAAGAGGGAATGCTGGGGATGGCGTTGTTGCTATCGCCCTCGCCCCGCACGCGCGGCGACAGGCGGATATCGCCACCGCTCGCGCCGCCTGGTGCGGTGGTGGACAGATAGGCGCGGCCATCGCGCTGGACCAGGTACAGGATCTGGCCCGGATAGATCAGGTGCGGATTGCCGATCTGCTGCCGGTTCATGCCCCACAGCGCCGGCCAGCGCCATGGCTGACGCAGGTACTTGCCCGAGATCCCCCACAGGGTGTCGCCCGAGCGCACCGTGTACTGCCCGGGGGCATCGGTAGCGAGTTCCGAAATTGGGATACCCTGCTGGGCGGTGATGTCCGCCTCGGCGCGCTGCGCTGGGGAGATGGCAAGCTCAGCAGCCTGGACAGCCGCTGCCGCCCCTGCTGTGACGCATGCAGCACTCAGCATGGCGAGGGTGAACGCGTGCAGCCTGCGGCCCGACGCCGCCTGTTGTTTGGTAATATCGCGCATTTTCCTGAACCGGTCGGGAGACCAACCGGATTGACCCTAGGTAGAGCGTGCCTGCTGCGGCGCGCCTTGAATTTTTGTACTAGCGCCCCGATTCTGCATGTAAACACCGCACGCCGCAACGCTGGCCGGGCAGTGGACAGCACCCGGCGTTGCGCTCCAGCATCATGGCCAAACTCGATATCCTCACCTATCCCGATCCTCGCCTGCACAAGGTGGCAACGCCCGTGGCGGTGGTGGACGACCGCATCCGCCAGCTCGTCGCCGACATGGCAGAAACCATGTACGAAGCCCCCGGCATCGGCCTGGCGGCCACCCAGGTGGACGTCCACGAGCGCGTGATCGTGATCGACGTATCCGAGTCGCGCGATGGGCTGATGGTGTTCATCAACCCCGAGATCGTCTGGGCCAGCGACAACCGCAAGGTGTGGGAAGAGGGCTGCCTCTCCGTGCCCGAGGTCTACGACCGCGTGGAGCGCCCGGACCGCGTCAAGGTGCGTGCGCTCAACGAGCGCGGCGAGACCTGGGAAATCGACGCCGACGATCTGCTGGCCGTATGTATACAGCACGAGATCGACCACCTCGATGGCAAGGTATTCGTCGAATATCTGTCGCCGCTCAAGGTCAACCGGATCAAGAGCAAGCTGCAGAAGCGCGTGCGCTCGCGGATGTAACAGTGGGGCCGCACGCGTGCGGCCTCTGCTATCGTTACACGATCCGAATCCCGATCACGTACCGGCCGCTATGCGGCCGGTGTCGTTTTGACTCCGTATTGTTGCCATGACCCAAGTCCAGCCACTGCGCGTCGCGTTTGCCGGCACGCCCGAATTCGCGCGTGTCGCCCTGGAAGCCATCCACGCTGCCGGGTTTCCGGTGGTGGCCGTGCTGACCCAGCCCGACCGTCCCGCCGGCCGCGGCATGCAACTGCAGGCCAGCCCGGTCAAGCAGTTTGCCGTGGAGAGGGGACTCGGCCCCGTGCTGCAACCCCGCTCGCTACGCCGCCACGGCAAGTACCCCGAAGAGGCCGGGGCCGCCGTGGACACGCTCGCGCAGATTGCGCCCGATGTGATGGTGGTGGCCGCGTATGGCCTGATCCTGCCGAAGGAAGTCCTGGAACTGCCGCGCCTGGGCTGCCTGAATATCCACGGCTCGCTGCTGCCACGCTGGCGCGGCGCGGCACCCATCCATCGCGCGATCGAGGCCGGGGACGCCGAGACGGGCATCACGCTGATGCAGATGGACGAGGGCCTGGATACCGGTGACATGCTCACGCGCGAAGCCGTGGCCGTCGGTCAGCAGGACACCACGGGCAGCCTGCATGACACGCTGGCCGAAATGGGGGGCCGGATGATCGTCGATGCGTTGCGCCAGCTCGCTGCCGGCCAGCCGCTGACCGCCACGCCGCAGCCCGAAGCCGGCGTGACGTATGCCGAGAAGATCGCCAAGGAAGAGGCACCGCTCGATCTCACACGCCCGGCGGCGCAGTTGGCGAACCAGGTGCGCGCATTCAATCCGTTCCCGGGCGCCACGATCCAGGTGGGCGACACCGTCATCAAGTGCTGGCAGGCCCTGCCGCTGGCCGCGCCGGCAGGGCAGTCCCAGCCGCCGGGCACCGTGCTGGCTGCCGACGCCGCCGGCGTGATCATCGCGTGCGGCGACGGAAGTGCGTTGCAGGTGACCGAGTTGCAGAAGCCGGGCGGTCGGCGCCAGCCCGCGCAGCAGTTCCTGCAAGGCATGCCGCTGCCCGCCGGCACGCGCTGCCTGGTGCCGGGTGCGGCCTGAGCGCCTGACATGCCACATGCCGCGCCTGAAACCCTGCGAACGACATTGAATTTCTGGAGTCCTGGCCCTATCTAACCGTCATCGCGTCCGCAGGGGCGGGTACGCGTACTGGACGATTTGGATCTGGAGACCAAAGCCATGTTCAACTGGGTCAAGACCTTCATGCTGATGGCAGCGATCACCGCGCTGTTCATCGTCATCGGCGGCATGATCGGTGGCCGTAGCGGCATGATGTTCGCGCTGCTGATAGCACTCGGGATGAATTTCTTTTCCTACTGGTTCTCGGACAAGATGGTGCTGCGCATGTACAACGCGCAGGAAGTGGACGCCAGCACCGCGCCGCAGTTCTACAACATGGTGCAGGACCTGGCCCAGCGCGCCGGCCTGCCCATGCCGCGCGTGTATTTGATCAACGAGGACGCGCCGAACGCGTTTGCCACGGGCCGCAATCCCGAGCACGCTGCCGTGGCGGCCACCACCGGCATCCTGCGCGTACTGTCCGACCGCGAATTGCGCGGCGTGATGGCGCACGAACTGGCGCATGTACGCCACCGTGACATCCTGACTTCGACGATAGCCGCGACGATGGCCGGTGCCATTTCGGCGCTGGCCAACATGGCGATGTTCTTCGGCGGGCGCGACCAGAACGGCAACCGTACCAACCCCATCGCGGGCATCGCGGTGGCCCTGCTGGCGCCGCTGGCCGCATCGCTGATCCAGATGGCGATTTCGCGCGCCCGCGAGTTCGAAGCAGACCGGGGCGGTGCCGAGATCAGTGGCGATCCGCAGGCGCTGGCCAGCGCGCTGGACAAGATCCATCGCTATGCACAGGGCATTCCGTTCCAGGCAGCGGAGGAACACCCCGCCACCGCGCAGATGATGATCATGAACCCGCTGTCCGGTGGCGGCATCGCCAATCTCTTCTCGACCCACCCGGCCACGGAAGAGCGCATTGCGCGCCTGATGCACATGGCGCAGACGGGCACGTACCCCGCCTGATCGACGGGTTTGCCGGTCTATCCGGCGACAACGGGTAAACTGCCCGCTGGGTTCCCTCAGGGACCGGCGGGCATTTTTGTATCCGCCGATCTTCTCACGTCGTTTTTTCACCGCTTTTCGGTCTTTTCGGTATTTCCCCATGCGCCTGCAACACGATTCCCTTGCCTTCCAGATGCTCGGTGCCGCCGCGGCTGTTCGCGGCGTACACGAAGGCACGGCCTTGCCGCAGGCCATCGAGGATGTTGCCACGCACTTGCGGCTGGACCGCGTGCGCGACGCCGCCACACGCGGCGCCATCCAGGACCTGGCCTATCGGTCGGTGCGCCAGTTCGGCACCACGCGCGCACTCGTCACGCAATTGGTGACGCGGCCGCCCGGCGCGCTGGTCGACTCCCTGTTGGCCGTGGCGCTGGCGCTGCTGCTTGAAGGTGAGGACGGTGACGGCACCAAGGTGGGCCGGGGCGGCTATTCGTCGTTCACGGTGGTGGACCAGGCCGTGAGCGCTGCGGCATCCGAACCCAAGACTGCGCATGCGCGCGGCCTGGTCAACGCCGTGCTGCGCCGATTCCTGCGCGAGCAGAAACTGCTGCTGGCCGCCGCCCTCAAGGACGATGAAGCGCGCTGGAACCTGCCGCACTGGTGGCTGAAGATGCTGCGCCAGGCTTACCCCGATCAATGGAGCACATTGGCCGACACCGTCAACGCGCGGCCCCCGATGACGTTGCGCGTCAACACGCGCCGTATTTCGGTGAAGGACTATCTGCAAGCACTGGCCAACGCGGGCATGGCCGGCACCGCCGTGGGCGACCAGGCCGTGCGCCTGGTGCGTGCGTTTCCGGTATCGCAGATTCCCGGCTTTGCCGAGGGCGACGTTTCGGTGCAGGATGCCGGCGCGCAACTGGCGGCTCCGCTGTGCGAAGTCGCCGACGGCATGCGCGTGCTCGACGCCTGCGCGGCACCGGGCGGCAAGACGGGCCATCTGCTCGAACTGGCCGATATCCACGTGACCGCCGTGGAAAGCGATGCACAGCGCGCCGCGCGCATCCACGACAACCTCGCTCGCCTGGAGCAGCGTGCCGAGGTCATCGTCGGCGATGCCAGCCGCCCAAAGGACTGGTGGGACGGGCAGCAGTTCGACCGCATCCTGGCCGATGTACCATGCTCCGCATCGGGCATCGTGCGCCGCCATCCGGACATCCGCTGGCTGCGCCGCGAGACCGATATCGCCAAGCTGATGACCGAGCAGCGTCGCATCGTCTCGCAGCTCTGGCCGCTGCTGAAACCGGGCGGCATCCTCGTATATGTCACCTGTTCTATTTTCCCAACGGAAGGCGAAGAGCAGGCGCGCTGGTTTGGTGCGCAGCTGCCAGATGCGATACGATTGCAGGCGCCGGGCCAGCTCCTGCCCGGTATCGAGGCGCCTGAAACGGCTGGCAGCGACATCGCCGGCAAGGCAAGCCTGCCGTCGGATCACGATGGCTTCTACTACGCCCGCTTCCAGAAACGCGCCTGATACTTCCACCGATGCCCAGCCTGCAGCGCCTGTCCGACCTATGTGCCCCAGGCCGCGCGGTACGCGCATGGGCACTGGCCGTGCTGCTGGTGCTGATACTCGGCGTGCAGATGCTTCCGGCCCGCGCGCAATTGATCGAAACCAATGACGCACGCATCGAGTACACGGACGGCGCGTTCGAGCTCGCCACGTCGTTCGACTTCGATCTGCCCCCGGCTTTGGAAGACGCGCTGCATAAAGGTATCTCGCTCTATTTCGTGGTCGATTTCCAGCTGTCGCGGCCCCGCTGGTACTGGTTCGACGAGAAGCCGGTCAACATCACGCGCTCGGTGCGGCTTTCGTACCAGCCGCTGACGCGCCAGTACCGCGTTTCCACGGGCGGCCTGCAACTGCCGTTCAATCGGCTCAAGGGCGCACTGCAGTTCATCCAGCAAGTGCGCGGATGGCGAGTCTTCGAGCGCCGCGACGTCAAGCCGGGCGAGACGTATCACGTGGAGACACGCATGCGGCTCGACCTGAGCCAGCTCCCCAAGCCGTTCCAGGTCAACGCGGTGAATACACGCGACTGGAACCTGTCTTCCGAATGGAAGCGCTTCAACTACACCGTGCCGACGAACTTCGACACCCCGCAGCCGGTGCCCGCGCCAGCGCCGCCGCCCGTGGCGCCACCCGCACCGCCTGCGATGCCGGGCGCGTCTTCCACCGCTCCTGCACCTGCCCCATCGGCTGACGCACGTACACCGTTCGCGCAGACCTTGTCGAACGCACTGTCCCCGAATCAGCTGGTGCAGCCGGCCAGCCAGCCATGAACGGAAATCCGTGGGACAGCAGGTTCCGCCGCATGCTGTATCGCGTGGTGGTGGGGATCATCGTCTTCCTCGCCCTGGTGCTTGTGGGCCTGCTCGCCGGGGCTTCCGCCAATACCGAGTTCTTCGACCGCTATTTCACGCTGCTTTTCAAGATCAACCTCGTCGTCGGGGTCTTGCTGGTCCTGACGGTGGGCGCGCTCGCGCTGACGCTCTATATCCGCTACCGGCGCGGCAAGTTCGGCACGCGGCTGATGAGCAAGCTCGCCGTGTTCTTCGGCGTGGTGGGCGTGCTGCCAGGCGTGCTGATTTACCTGGTGTCGCTGCAGTTCGTCTCTCGCAGTATCGAATCGTGGTTCGACGTGCGCGTGGAGACAGCCCTGGAAGCGGGCCTGAACCTGGGCCGCTCGACGATCGACAGCCAACTTGCCGATCTGCAGGGCAAGGCACGGCTCATGGCGGACCAGCTCACCGGCGCCTCGGGCATGGCCACCTCACTGCAACTGAATCGCCTGCGCGAGCAATATGGCGTGCAGGAAGCCGCGATCTTCACGGGCAGCGGGCGCGTGTTGGCCACGGCATCGAGCAGCTATGCTTCGCTCGTACCCGATATTCCGTCGGGTGTACTCGCCGAGCAGGCGCGCATGGCCGGCGGCTACGCGGCTGTGGAAGGCGGCACCGACCCGTCCGCTGGCGAGAAGCCCGTCAATATCGACAGCAGCCACCTGTACCGCATCCGCGTCATCATTCCGCTTGGGCCGGCGCCAGCCGCGTCGGACGAACCGCCGCAGGCCAGTGCGGCAACGGCTGCAAGGCCACGGCCCCAGTCGTCGATAGGCAGCCGCTGGGCAGGCTCTGGACTCTCCGTCGAACGGCGTCCCGAGGATGCGCCGGCTACAGGCTTCGGACTGATCGGCGACACGGTACGCGAGGAACGTTACCTGCAGGTACTGCACCCCGTGCCGGCAGTGCTGGCGCGCAATGCGGACGAAGTCCAGCGTGCCTACCAGGAATACCAGGAGAAGGCGCTTGGCCGCACTGGCCTGCGCAAGATGTACATCGGCACGCTGACGCTGACGCTGTTCCTGGCCGTGTTCATTGCCGTGATGCTGGCGCTGCTGCTGGGCGGGCAGCTTGCGCGTCCGTTGCTGATGCTGCTGCAGGGAACGAAGGAGGTCGCCGAGGGCGATCTCTCTCCCAAGCGTGAACTGAAAAGCCGCGACGAACTCGGACAACTCACACAGCAGTTCAACCAGATGACACGGCAGTTGTCCGAAGCGCGCATCGCGGTAGAAGATAACCGCGTGGCGCTGGAGCAATCGAAAGCCTATCTCGAAAGCGTGCTGCAGAATCTGACAGCCGGCGTGCTCGTGTTCGATCGGCGCTTCACGCTGATCACGGCCAACCCCGGCGCCGAGCGGATCTTCCGGCAGCCGTTTGCCGGTGTGCTGGGCCAGCCCGTGGAGCAGATTCCGGGCATGGGCGATTTTGCCGACATCGTGCGCCAGGCGTTTTCCGAGCAGACCACCAGCGAGGTGCTCGGCGGCGCGCAGCATTGGCAGAAACAGATCGAACTGCCCCAGGGTGAGGAACAACCGCTCACGCTACTGGTGCGCGGCGCCCACCTGCCGGGCGCCAGCCGCGACGAGCCGGGCTACGTGGTGGTGTTCGACGATATTTCCGACGTGATCTCGGCCCAGCGCTCCGTGGCATGGGGCGAGGTAGCGCGGCGCCTGGCCCATGAAATCAAGAATCCGCTGACCCCGATCCAGCTTTCCGCCGAGCGGTTGCAGATGAAGCTGTCGCCGAAACTGGAGGTCTCCGACGCCGAAGTGCTAAAGCGCGGGGCGGCAACGATCGTTAACCAGGTGGCGGCGATGAAACGCATGGTGGACGACTTCCGCGATTACGCGCGGACGCCGCCGGCGGTGATGCAGTCACTGGCGCTGAACAGCCTGGTGGCAGAAGTCTTGCATCTGTATGGCATCGACGATCCGAACGTGCATGAGCATCCGGTGATTCATCCGACGCTGGCCCGTGATTTGCCTGAAATAAAGGGCGATCCGACGCAACTGCGGCAGGTGATCCACAACCTGTTGCAGAATGCGCAGGATGCGGCGGCAGACAACGTGGCGGCCGGTAGGGCGGCGCCCCATATCACTCTGCACACCGAGACTGTAGAATACAAAGATTCTGCCGGCGAAGACCGGAGAGCCGTCAAGTTGTCCATTACGGACAATGGTCCCGGATTCGCACCACGCATCCTGAGCCGTGCGTTCGAGCCGTACGTGACCACGAAAGCCAAGGGTACGGGTCTGGGGCTTGCGATGGTGAAAAAGATCATTGACGAACATGGTGCGCGGATCGAACTGCGCAACCGCATGAACGGCACCGAGATCGCGGGAGCGCAGATCTCGATCCTGTTCGTTAAGCTGCCTTAGTCAATCTTGCGCGCCGGTGCCTCCGGTCGCGCTGCGGTGGGGTTAAGAGGGGAAGTATGGCAACGATCCTCGTAGTCGATGATGAAATGGGTATCCGGGAGTTGCTCTCGGAAATCCTCAGTGACGAAGGACATGTGGTGGAGCTGGCCGAAAACGCCCAGCAGGCCCGCGAGTTCCGCGCGTCCGCTACGCCTGACCTGGTGCTGCTCGATATCTGGATGCCGGATACCGATGGCGTCACGCTGCTCAAGGAATGGTCCGCACAGGGCTACCTGTCGATGCCGGTCATCATGATGTCCGGGCATGCCACGATCGATACGGCTGTCGAGGCCACCAAGATCGGCGCACTGAATTTCCTGGAAAAGCCGATTGCGCTGCAGAAGCTGCTGTCGGCCGTGGAAGCGGGCCTGGCGAAGGGCGTGGAGCGTCCGCGCAGCGCACCGTCCGCGCCCGCCACGACCGCACCCCCCGAAAGCGTGCCCGACGCGGCCAGTGCGGATACCCTCCCCGTGGAGACGCTCCCGGCCGAAGCCACGGTCAATGGCAATCCGTCACGCGGCGTCCCGGAAGGCGAAATGCACTTCTCGTTCGACATGCCGCTGCGCGAAGCACGCGACCTGTTCGAACGCGCGTACTTCGAATACCACCTGGTGCGCGAACACGGCAGCATGACGCGCGTCGCCGAAAAGACCGGCCTCGAACGCACCCACCTCTACCGCAAGCTCAAGCAGCTCGGCGTGGAACTGGGCCGCAACAAGCCTGAACCGCCGGAACAGTGACCCGGCCACAAAACGCTTGACGAGGGCGATACTGGCAGTTATAGTTTCGCTTCTTTGGCCCGGTAGCTCAGTCGGTAGAGCAGAGGATTGAAAATCCTTGTGTCGGCGGTTCGATTCCGTCCCAGGCCACCAGATTTGACAAGGGATCGGGCGCTTCGGCGCCCGTTTCCTTTTGTGGCAGTGTGCCGTGTTTGTGCCGTAGCGTGCCAACGTTGTCCGCGTAGACCGCGATGTGATCCCGGCCAAGATGCGCGTAGCGCAGCACCATCTGGTAGCTGGCCCAGCCGCCCAGCTGCTGGAGCACCGGCAACGGCGTACCAGCCTGCACATGCCAACTCGCCCAGGTGTGGCGCAGATCGTGGAACCGCAGCCCATCCAGCCCCGCTCGCACGCACGCCTTCTGCCAAGCGCGGTTGTAGATCCGCCCGACTGGCGCCCCCTGATACGTGAACACGTAGTCCCGGTGCTCGCCGCGCTGCTCGGCCAGCACCTCCAGCGCATCCCCATTCAACGGCACCGAAATCACCCGCTTGGCCTTGGCCTGGTCGGCGTGGATCCATGCAATCGCCCGCGCCGTATCCACCTGCGCCCACTCCAGCAACCTGACGTTCGACTCGCGCAGGCCGGTGGCCAGTGCGAAACGGGCCATGGGCCGCAGATGGCCGGGCAGCTCCTCCAGCAAGCGCAGCGCCTGTGGCCGCGTCAGCCAGGTCAGGCGGCTGCCGCCCTCCGGCAGCTTGCGGATCGGCGGCACAACGTCGACCCATCCTTCCTGCCGGCAGTGGTTGAGAATGACCGACAGGGCGGCCATGTGCCGGTTCACGGTCGCGCCGACCACCCCGTCCTCCAGCTTGGCCGCGATCAGGGCATTGACGCGGTCACGGTCGATCGCGCGCACCGCCGTGCCGGCGAGCTGGCCGGTCAGCCAGCGCAGGCGCTGCTTCACGGTCTCCAGCGAGCGCAGGTGCTGGTTCTGCTTGAGCCAGTGGACCACGGCCGTTTCCCAGCTCACCGCCGGGCGCTCGCCGAGCTTCTTTTGCCGCCAGTAATCACTCGCAACCTTGGCGGCAAACTCTTCCGCCTGCCGACGGTCCGTGGTGCCAGTAGAGCGTCTAACTCGCGTACCGTCGATACCGAGGTCGACCCACCAGGGACCATTCTTTGTTCTTTTGAATAAGTGCATGCGGCCCGTTCCCGTACCTTTACGAATCCAATCTATCACATCGATATCGACCAGCACCCACGCCCGCCACATCTTCGCGGCCGGCAGGCATGGAGCCGGATGCATTCCGAAACCGTATCCGGCGTAGTGAAGAGCCACGCCGCAGCTTGTTCCACCTAGGTCTTCACTGACGGCGCCCTCAGCGCAAAAAACGCAAAGTGGCTGTCTAGTACTGGGGTGATTTGCGGAATTGGGCCGCGATCTAACTACGTTCGACCAAGTCAATGAGCCGCAAATAGCGTGGGTCCGAAGTCAAAGCGGGATCGGCTTCCGCGATCAGTGCAAGCACTTGGGGTAACTCGTACGACGGCCGCGAAAGTACCTGAGGTGTAGCTCTGTCTATCAGATCCAGCGTCGCTTCCGGAAACAACACGCTGAGCGGCTTTTCCCCACTGATCTCCCGGGTGAATCGATAGAACGGATGATCGTTTGTCTCTACCGGCACCAAAAACTCCTTCACGACTTCGTAGACGCTGGGAAAGCTATCTCCCGTGTCATCAAGCATTCCGATCCACGCCCGCATAGATCCCGAAGTCCTGTATCGGCGTTCTCTTGGCCAGTCGTGGCAAATAAAGGGGATGACGTGATCGGCCCATCCGCTTTCATTCTTCTGTCCGACCCGTCCAAGCCAATAGATGAACCGGCTTCGAGTATCGTCAGACATCGCTCGAACGACCGAGCGCATTTCGCTTCGCGAAAGGCCGCTTGCCTCGTCCGGGCGAAATACGCGCATAAAGCCTAGCCACTGAGCTGCTCGCGTTGTGAGATCTCTATCCCAAGAAGCTCCTTCGACCCACGAGACTAAGCCAAGCAGGAGCGGCTTAATAAGCTCACTCACAGGCGGAGAAGGAACGTCCTTTGCATGAAGAAACCCGTTCCAAGCAGGTTCCGACGCGGCATGGTCGAACGCCAGCATTGGTAAAAGACATCGCTCAGTCCAAGCGGGATCAACGAACATCAACCAATTCAGCTTTGAACTCGCTAACGACACCGCATGATCCGAACCCTCACCAGACGCGGAAAAGAGGCGCTCGACTCGGAACTTTATGTAATCAGGAATTTGTGAACCTGCCTCCTGCGTCTCACCAGGCACTGCAGCAAAAAGGGCCTCGGCACACATGCCGATGGGTCCATTCAGCGCATGGTCGAACGTACGCCGAGAACGCGGGATGATTTTTCCGCCTTGACGGACTTCGCCCACACCGCTCTTCGTTGCATCTTCTCCGCCGCTAATAATTCCAGCGACGATGTGATCGTAGACCGCCCAACCAAGAGCTGTATCAAATTCAAGGATCGCAACGAAGTTACTTGCCAGCCATCGACCCAAGGTATGGCGCAGTTCAACGATGGCTGCTTCGGGAAGTCGCGCTACTCGATGCAGAAACGCACGTCGCAGCCTCGGCGTGATGTCTGCAGGCAATTCATTGATCATGGCCGCCCAAAGCACCTCTGGGTAGTCGTTCTCCCGTCGTCCAGCAATCGTCAGCGCAGACAATGCCTTGCGTGGATTGGCTTTCACCAAACCAGTGAACGGCCGTTGCTCTATGAAACTTCCAAAATCGCGTTTCAGCCCTTCCTTTGCCTTTGCGACTACCTCGCTATCGGGAAGGTGCTGCACTGGATCGGGCTTCTCGTCGGTACGTACCCAACCCGAGTAAGAGCCCCGTTCGATCACCGTGGAGCTCGCCCAAGTGTCGCTCCATCCTGGAATGCCTCTGATCAATTCCGCAAGCTGTGCACTGTGTTCCGCTACTAGTTCACAGGCGTGTAGTTCGAGATACCGGGCATACCTGGCGGCGAACTCATCCCGAAAGGCTGGAAACTCTTCGTCAGACCAGTGGGCGCGTCGATCGGGGCCCTTCAGGATGCGATCGGTAAGCTGCCTTCGGCAATCCTGTGAGAACTCATTCCATCTGTCTGAAAGAAGAAAAAGTAGCTCTCGGACCAACGAGATATCCCAAAATCCTTCTTGATCCATGGACAAGACTTCGTTGGCAACCTGATCAGCCTCAAAGACGGTTGCTTTGCTGAATGCATACAGCTTGAGCTTTCGGAAAAAGAATCGATCTGTCGCTGGCCAAGTCGCAGCATGTGCCTTGGCCAGTTCTGGTCGCACAACGGCCAGCCGGTCAAAGACTTGAATGAACCAAGTCACTGCTGCAACAGCATTTGTATCGTATTTTTCGCCCTCGGCCTCACGACCCGGATAGCAGGTTGGCGTATGGAAGTAGTTTGTATCGATGTCTTCAAGTAGACCTATTGCGACGGTCAACTGTTCCTCCAAGATGCTAAATACCTGCGGCAAGCGATCGTCGGGTACGCCTACATCTTCATTGTGTTGATCAAGAAACAAGACGTCGAACTGACCGAGATCTCCGAAGTCCACTTCCTCCCAAGTTGCCAAGGGAGGCTTGGACTGATGCAGGCCAAACGGAGGCTTGATCCTTAATCGCGGCATTGCGACCCTCCAAAGTTCTCTTAAGGATCTCGCTGTCCAACCTTCTGCATCGACCCGCCTCTTCAGGTCGAACCATTCGTCGTGCAGCTGACGATTGCGAGGATCCCGATGGTGTTCGAGGATCAGGTTCCACATATGACGGGCACGCTTGGGGAGAGCAGCCCCCGAGCGTTCCAATTGCCATTCGAGCATATGCAGCAGTCGAGGATGCAATCCATTCTTGCGAATCGCCCACCAAGCCAGTACGGGGGTATCCATAACTTTGCAAAGCCAGGTGATCAGGTGACCCAGCCGTCTTGGGGTCACCTCCCAGCCTTGGGGTTGTCGTCCACACAGTCGATGGAAATCATGTGGATTGTCATCTTCGTCGCGCCAAACCAAGAGATCGTCGTTGCTGACACCCCGTTCGCGATCATCCTCCGAGATATCGCTCACATCGTCATCCAGTCCGTAGGCGGTCACAGGATCGAAAGTTTCAGCCTTGTCACCGTATCGACTACTCGGCTTCGCCGAGCGGACGTTCACGTCCATCACACATATCCATTCGGGATGCGGCGTGGGATCCGCCTCTGCAAATGATTTTGCGCCTTGCACAGTGCGAAGGACGTGAGCAACTTGACCGCGTTCATGGGAGGACAGCTCCTTCGGGTCTTGCTCGCCTTTCGCTACTATGGTCGCACGCCATCGGCGCGGATCGTCGGCACGGTCTGCCCAAGCTTCCATGCTCTTCCACAGCTCCGGATGATCGGAATAGGCAATAGCCGACACACCTCGGTCACGCCACTTGGCTTCAATTTCTTCGGGGTGCCCGCGATCAAAAGCATAGAGTTTGGACCGGTCATACTGGCCGTCATGGTTGAGGCCCTGAAGCAGATATTTGATCGGAGGATCCTCCGCCTGATAGCCGACTAATACGACGGTATGCCTTTCTAGGAGATGCCTGATGAAGTTGGTGGCCCACCCCTCAGAGAGATAGGCACGTCCGAAGTCAGCGCTGCTCAAGACGTACGGATGATTTTCTGAGTTCGCGTCTACGAGTCGCCCGTGTAGATAGGTGATCCCATCAATCTTCGATCCGAAATTCAGGTCGGGAAAAGCAGGCGGTACATGCACGTCAAGCTTGTCATCTTGCTGCCCCACCTCAAACAAGCGGTCGAAGTTTGTCGTAACAATCTGGGGCACGCCGCTTTGGTTCGAAGAGATCCGCTTGATCAGACGGTGCTCACGTGCGAGATCTCTGCTCGCCATAGGAGACGCCTGCAATCGCTTTGTGACCAAAGCATTTATTTCAGCTTTGCCGTACTCATGGTGAAGGAGGTTGAATATTTGGTCGAGTGGGACGTGAGCCGCAGATTGCTTGTCCAGCCACGGTGCAAACGCAACCATGATCTCTGAGTCGGCTGGGGGGGCAAGTGCGTCTATGACGTACTGAGTGAGACCCAGAAACGTCGGCATTCCAGACGGGGTCGAAACTCCGGCACCGCACAGAAAGACGACGCGACCGGCGTCACAGCGTTCTAGAAGAACATCCGGTATAGAGGGGCCGTTTGGATGAAATCTCATAAGCTCGGTTTGTCAGCGGTGCTTTTTTGTTCTACTGGCGTATCGAGTAACGGCATGCTTCGACGGCGACCTCATGGACATCTGATCGCCTCACTATCGGCTTGCAGTCTCGACACCAGCAAAGTGGCTTGGGCTGGTCACTGGCAGCTTGCTCGATACGTCGTAGTTGATTCGGCCCCTGTCCCATTCGGGGAGTGAGAAAAAAGACGAGTCTTCGTGGCAAGACCCAGCACAGTCTTATGTGCAAAGAATTCTAGCGCCACCGGCACACCGTGACAGTCTCGTCGCAATAAAGAAAAATCTCGCAAACCTTTTCCGCCGAAAGGACCGCAGGTATCGGGTAGACAATGGATTAGGAGACTAATGCAGGAGCCCCCTGTGTGGGTAGACCAATCCTTCCACGAGCGTACGTCGTCATAGCTCAACAGCGATGAGTCCTTCTCGGTGTAACAAGGGCCGTGAGAGTTGCTTTCGGCGCCGCAGCGCAGATGATCTAGACGCTCGGCCGCGTCATGTAAGTCGACGTTGGGCTGAGGGTCGTCAAACCAAGCGCGAAAGGGGGGGGCTATGGTGTGTATGCATGGACTCCCTCACAGCATGTCATGGACATGGCTCAGCGCTTCGTCCAGGCGTTGTTTCAGAGGGCTCAGTAAGCAATGCAAGCTGTGATGGGCAGGGGACCGATCGCTTTCAAGGTCAAGGAAGCGCAGAATTCCGTCTAGCCCCGCGCTTACTCTCAGCAGCTCATGGCAGCTATCTTGTGCGGTTTCCCGAATGCTCTCGTTCAGCGCATTGATCTGGGCAACAGCGCTGGACAGCTCGACTTTTGATCGACGGTTTGCGGGGTGGATCTGCGATAGGAGCTGCAACAACATATCGCGTTGGCGGAAGAAGGCGAGCTGGTTACCCGAGAGGCGCGGAGCGTCATGCATTTCGCACCTCCGCTTGGGCGATAGCAGCAACGGCAACGAGCGCGTCGCCAACGATGTCCAGCGACGCGCGCTCTGTCGGTGCGTCAACCGCATCGCGCAGGGCGACACGAACAATGGCGAGGATTTGGGGGAATGAAGTTTGCTCGGGACGAGCGAGGGCACCAGCACGCATTGCGGCCTCCTTGGGTATGGTAGAGGCCCGCCGCTCATTCTCACGTGAGGGGTGGCGGGCCTGACAGCGAGGGTGAGAACCGGTACCCAAGGTGACCGGCCAGCCCGAGGGCTGCCCCGCCCGGCCCGCCATTGAGTGTAGGCGCGCACGTGCGCTTTGGACGAAAAAAATGCCGCATGGGCGGCCGTCCGCCTTGGGTTACTTCGGGTTCTCACGCCCGGTCACCGCTGTTTCGATGACGGTTGAATTCTTCATCATCTGCTCCAGGGTGTCAAGGCTGCTATCTCCCCGGCTTCAGCGGAGTGGAAAATGGTTGGATTGAGGTTTGATAGGGGGCCGGCATCGCGTTAGCGGAGCGGCCCGCGAGCTGCCGGGCAATGTCAGGGTCTGGAATGCAGCTCGGAGAAAGTGTGCGTACCACTTCGACCAGGCTGACAAAAGTGTGGCCACAGTCGAGATTGGCGCACTGGCAGTAGAGCTCCCGCGTCATGCGAGAGATAGGGCGGCTGGTGCGAATACTTGCTTTCGAGCCGCAATGTGGGCAGTCCATTCTCATAGGAAACAAGTGCTCCTTCGCGAAGGCAGCCAGCTATATCAGCAACAGCCGCCCGCGCGGGCGTGTCAGCAGTCAGTTGTGATGGTGTCGCCGTGTTGCGACGAGTACCGCTCCGTGTTTTCGGTGAGGCGGGTGCTGTCCGAGCGGGAGAACATGTGCTCGCACCGCAAGTTCTTGCAGCGATACAGGGCCTCGCGATTTCCACTGCCGCACTCGACGTAGCCTTCGGCAGGAGTCAGGGAACGGCACTTCGGGCATTTTTCTGCTTGCATCATCGTCCTCAGTTGACAGCGCTCACGGCGGCTTCGCGGAGCCGTGCTTTGCGTTGAGAGAATTCAGATCGCAGCTTTTGCACTGTCGCTCCGTAGGCAGGTTCGAAGTTGCCGAGACCGGCTGGGCGCTCGATGCTGGTAAGGACATCGTCTTGTTCTTCCGCAGCCTGGTAACCGCTGACGCCCTTGCGGACAACTGCAAAGGCGTCGGCCAGAGCGACATCCGTTGACGTCTCGTACCCGAGCTGTGCCCACTGCGCGCCTCCCGGTCGACGTCCCTGACATGCGTACGCATTTGCGAGGATGCGGATCGCATGGATGAAGGGCTGTAGCGTTTCGCCTGCGGAGCTAAACAGCTCTTCTGCTCGCCGATATACGACCCCGCTGTAGGCGTCTTCTTCGGCGCACTGTGCGATGCGCGCTTCGAGAATCGCCTCATCCAAAGCAAGCTGGATCTCGGCGATGATGGCTCGGTAGTCCTCTCCAAGCGTGTAGGCGGCACGCTCCTTCCCCTTCAGCTCGCGGATTTGCTTCATCGATGCGCTGGCGTCCCGCATCAGCGCCGCCGCTTCACTGCGCGCTGCGAGTGCTTCGGCATCGGCAGCATCAGCGGCCTTGGTGTGCCTCTCCAAGTCCGCTTCGAGCCTGCTTACGTTGTCTCGCGCGGAATTGAACGCGGCCGCGGCTTCACGGTATCGGTCCAGTGTGGCCTGAAAGGCCTCAGTGAGTAGTGTGGTCATGGTGGTATTGGTTATGTGCGACGTGACGCAATGCGTGACTGCATCCATTGCCGGATCTCGCTGGAGAGCCAGGCGACGCTTTTGCCTGCCAAGGGCACGGGCTTCGGAAATTCGCCGCGCCGCATCCTGTCGTAGATGGACGAAGCAGGCAGACCGCAAACAGCTACGACCTCAGGCAGTCGCATGAAGCGTTCCGTTTCCGCTATTCCGGTGTCACGCAGGACGAGGCCGGGAGCGGTGCTAGCCGTGGAGGTTCCAGCTTGCAGACTCATCATTTGTCTTCCTCATCTAGGTTCAAAGGATTCGAGCAACATGGCTCCGAAATGCTCGGCGTTGCTCAATGCTGCGCAGAACGAACACAGTGTCCCGATAGCGCCTCGGTCATCGCAACAGCATCCTGTTGTGGCGCGGTCGCTAACAACAAGGTGACGGGCATAACAGGTCGCACAGAATGCCGGCGGGCGTACAGCGTTTCCAAAAGTTGCGGCGCGTCGCGTCAAGCATGGCCATTCATGAGAAGTGGCGGCGGATCTATTCCTCGACGCCTTCCAGTCCTTCCAAAGACGCGTACCCGTTCTGCTCTGGCACGCCGATCAATTGCGGCAGGAGAAAGAAGACCGCGTTCGCGTTGACGTGAGAAATGCAAGTCCGCAGCGCGGCAGGCGCTGCGTTGATTGCCAGTGGCGGCAGATCGTCATCTGTTGACGATTCCGTGGGCGAGTGGCTGCAACCTGTTCAACAGCGGCCAGTTGCGGTTGGATTACGGGGGCGCGGACTTCGAGCACCTGCTGATGTGCATCCTCATCGATGACACGGCGTCGGTCGCTTCTCCCGCACGCGGAACTTGCCGCCTGGTAGAAGCGGGCGCCACGACAACCGGCGCGGCACTGTAGTCGCCGCCGCCATTAGGGTCATCGCCCACCCACATCTCACGGTTGCCGAAGGGACGAGGCGACCAGTGGCAGAAATACTCTCAGCTATCGACCATGCCGCGCATGAGCATGGAGAGCGGAAGCACTAGCTCCGTGGCATCGACTACGAAGAACAGGCAACCGCCATCAAGCGCGTGACTGAACGCTACAACGTGGCGTACGTCGGCATCGACCGAACCGGTAGCGACAAGCTGCGCCGCTCCACCAGCGAGAAGATCGCCACGGCTCTGGGCATATACCCACAGACCTGACCCCCGGCTTATCGTGCCGGCATCCACATGGAGGCGTGCACAGCGCCTCTATTCGTTTCCACGTCCTACGCCACCTCCCGTGTCATCAGGCGC
Organism: Cupriavidus sp. DL-D2; assembly: GCF_039710735.1. Taxonomy (NCBI): domain Bacteria; kingdom Pseudomonadati; phylum Pseudomonadota; class Betaproteobacteria; order Burkholderiales; family Burkholderiaceae; genus Cupriavidus; species Cupriavidus sp. DL-D2. The sequence continues at coordinate 171,238 of NZ_JBDKXK010000014.1, forward strand.
GCCTGCGGGCCGCCACGGGCCGCCTTGCGCCTGCCCGAGGCTTCGGCGCTGAGGCCGCTTGCGGAATTTTTCGGGCACCCCCAGCCTTTGGCCCTCAGTGCGCGGTGGAGACCCCGCCTCACCCGGGCGCTTCATCGAGTGGTTTTTACGCACTGACGCAACCCGCCGCCCGCCGCGCCAGCACTGGGGCCGTAGGCAACTTGCCCTGTGCAGGCACTTACGCAGATTTACGCAGCTCGCGCAGTGTCCCGCACAGGTGTTCCACGCTGGTGATGGCCTCTGCTGACCAGGCCCTCTCGATGCACCGGCAAAAGCTATGGAACGGGGGCATGTCAGGAAAAAGGTAACCTCGGTAACCCACCCCACGAATCTACGCTAACTCATTGATTTATAAGGGCGCCCCAGGTTACCTACAAAAGGTAATCTGAGGTAACACAAAAGGTAACCTCTTCGTAAGTGATTGATTTTATTAGAGATAGTGAAGCCTACAAGTTACCCCGACTAAAGGTAATCTGGTTACCCTAAAGTTACCCCAATGTTACCTTTTCACTGAAATCCGCAAATCCTTGTCTGGTAAGGCTTTCCGGTCGATTCTCATCCACAGGTTACCGAAGTTACCTTTTTCCCGTCCCCCCACCGACTTTAGCTGCAGCCCTGATTTATACTGTACATATATACAGTGAAGAGGCTTCACCACCTCTTCAGGTGATCCACAGCTCTCTTGAAGCCCGTTCGGCGAGGTTTTACTTCCACATTCTTCACTTTCGTCATAAACTTCGCCAGTTCTGAAAAAAGTAAAATCCCTTGTTCCGCACGGGAAAAACCTAGGGATACGCGGTATGAAAGACGTAACTGAAGAAATCGGAAAGGATTTCGCTATTTTAGCAAGGCTCGCCGCATCACAATCCTACGAGGATGTGCGCCTGCTTTTGGCCCGGCTTGTGCGGAAGTATCGGCAACACAACCCCGAATTGGCGGCGATGTTGGACCAGAGTCTGAAGGCGACGCAAACGCGGAGTTCAGGGGGCTCAGTATTGCGCCGTGACACATCTCACTCTGATGCTCCCTTGCCTATTGACCGTGACTCTCGCCTTGCATTGATAAAGGAGTTTGATGATCGCGGGGGCTTGGAAGCGCCCTTGCTTTCCGACTCACTCAAGCGTCAGATCGAGGCGATTGTTCTGGAGCGACAGGAGCGCGAGAAGCTGCTTGCGCGGGGGATTGCCCCGACGCGTTCAGCGGTCCTTGTTGGCCAACCAGGCTTGGGGAAGACGCACTCGGCGCGATGGATCGCCAGCCAGTTGGGCAAGCCTCTGTGGGTACTAGATTTGACGGCAGTCATGAGCAGCCTGTTGGGAAAGACCGGCAACAACCTTAGGGCTGCACTTGACTATGCCAAGGCGAATTCTGCGATTCTGCTTCTGGACGAAATTGACGCAATTGCAAAGCGACGCAGTGACGAATCCGATATCGGAGAACTGAAGCGTCTCGTCACTGTGATTCTTCAAGAGGTGGACCAGTGGCCAGATACAGGTTTGCTGCTGGCTGCTACCAACCACCCCGAGTTGGTGGATCCCGCTTTGTGGCGGAGGTTCGATGCTGTCTTGGAATTCTCCACTCCTGATGCGAGCGCGACGTTGGAGGCTGTGCGCCGCTTCCTCGGTCAGGACATCGAGGCATTGTCACCATGGGTGAGTACTTTGGCATCCGGGTTGCAAGGCAAAACACTCTCCGATGTCGAACGCGCTGTCACGTCACTTCGACGTGGACATGCATTGCATCACGCTCCAATCGAGATCCTGGTAGCGCAAATCGTTGGATCCAATATCGAAGCCCTACCCAAGGCACAAAGGTTGGAGATAGCTATTCAAATGGCTAAGGATGGTCAGCACTCGCACCAGGAGATCAACAGGCTGACCGGTGTGGCTAGAGACACAATTCGCAAACATGCCGGCCCGTCGCCGCGGCAAGGAAGGGGACTCAAATAATGGCAGCAAGGTATCTGATCGGCAAAGGTGAGCTTCTGACGTATCCGATTGACGCCCCAAAGAAGAATCCGGGCGACAAGGCACATCCTTATACGCTGGAGGAAGCGAAGCGGGCTCTTTTGCCGCAGATCGTTGCTAGTAATCAAGCTTTTTCTGGATTGCCAGCAACTGCTTGCCCTGATGATTTGGCGGTGGCCATGCTTACGCTCCACCCCGCCTACATTGCGAAGTCCTACTTTCCAAAGCATTTGCTCCAAGCCGCCGGCTTGCAGCATTTGGGCAGTCGTACGCAGCGCGTACGACCGAGAAAGCAGACCTCAGCAAAAGCGCCGCCCGAAGCCGACACCACGCAGCTCTTTGTTGCTGGGGAACGCTCGGTCCTCCGTAACCTTGGCGCCTATGCACAACAGCTAGAACCGGCGACCCGTGAAGCGATGGAGTTTGCTCAGATCGAGAGCATTGCTCCGATGAATCCGGTGGATCGCATCCGGCGCGGCTCCGGTAGCGGGAAGCACGTTTTCGAGGTTGGCTTGCATGTACCGTCCGACGAAGACCCCGCGCGCATGCGAGCCCTATTTGCCAATTACGCTCGGTTGTGTGGTTTCGTCGTCAACCCAGCCTTCGAGTTTCAGGCGGGACAATTGCTTTTCCTGCCAGTCGAGGGACCACAAGAGCGGTTAGAGCAGCTTGCGCTGTTCACTCTAATGCGAGTCATCCGCGAGATGCCTCGACTTCGTGCCGCTAGGCCGCTAACGCGGAATACCCCGGTAGCCGTATCGTTCGAGCTTCCCTCGGGCGAACCTTTGTCAAGAGAGCCTAAAGTGGCGGTGCTGGATGGCGGCCTACCCGATGTCCACGTTGTCGGTGATTATGTGCGACGGTATTTTCGCTCAGACGAAGAAGCGGACGATGTGGAGCACTACTTGGCGCATGGGCTTGGTGTAACGTCAGCACTCCTATTCGGCCCAATTGAGCCAGGCGGTCAAGCACTTCGCCCCTATGCATCGGTCGACCATCATCGCGTTTTGGACGCAAAGTCGGACGAGGAGGATCCGTATGAGCTGTACCGTACGCTTGGCCATGTTGAGACGGTACTCCTTTCGCGATCCTACCAATTTGTAAACCTTAGCTTGGGACCCGATCTCTGCGTTGAGGACAATGATGTCCACGCGTGGACTTCCGTTATCGACAACATCCTCAGCGATGGCGAAACCTTGATGAGCGTAGCGGTCGGCAACAATGGTGAGAATGACGCCGAAGCTGCTCTGAATCGCATTCAAGTACCCGCCGATAGCGTCAATGCGTTGGCGGTGGGCGCGGTCGATCGAACCACTAGTGACTGGATCAAATCCAGCTACAGCGCTGTCGGACCAGGCCGCAGCCCGGGACGTCGAAAACCCGACTTGGTCGCCTTTGGAGGCTCGCCGCGTGAGTATTTTCACGTTGTTGCGCCGGGCAACCGGCGAGATCTAGTTGCGACTCTGGGGACAAGTTTCGCTGCACCTTTTGCATTGCGCACGGCCGTTGGAATTCGCGCGATTCTCGGCAGCGAAGTTGCTCCTCTGACCATCAAGGCCCTGATGATCCATGGATGCGAAACACAGGACAGTGAACCTGTGGATTCAGTGGGCTGGGGCATGGTCCCGATTGATTTGAATACCTTAATTACGTGCGGCGATGGTATTGCGCGCATCATCTATCAGGGTGAATTGCGCCCTGGCAAGTTCCTACGTGCGCCGGTGCCTCTGCCACTGGCTCCTTTGGAAGGGATGGTGACCCTGAGCGCTACGTTCTGCTACGCCAGTCCGGTTGATCCGCAAGATTCGAGCAACTATACGAAGGCGGGGCTGGGAATTACATTCCGTCCACACGTTGGTAAGCGTAAGGAGGGAGCACAGCACCCGACGCCATATAGCTTCTTTCCAGCCAACGAATGGCGCACGGAAGCAGAACTGCGTGCGGATTTGCACAAATGGGAAACCGTCCTACATGCAGAAAACTCGTTCCGCGGATCCAGCCTAAAAGAGTCGGTTTTTGACGTGCATTACAACGCGCGTGACGCAGGCGGGGTCGCTCCTGGCGCAGATCGTATTCGGTACGCTCTGGTTGTTACCGTGAAAGCACCGAAGCACGCAAGCCTCTACCAGGATATTTTGAACGCCCATGCAGTATTGCAAGCGCTCGAACCGCAGGTAACGCTCCCCCTGCGGAACTAACGGAATAGCATTCTGGCGCACGTTTGAGATAACTGTTATTGATCGGAGGTGAAATGAAATCCCGCGACCTGCTGACCACCCCAGTCCTAATCGTCAGCAACTACAGGATCTCTCCCCACGTGGGCGGGAAATTTCTTCACACGTTCACGCCAGAATCGACGAACACCATCTATCAATTTGTCGCAAACAAAGAGCCATTGCTGGACGCCGGGCATCAGTACAACATCGGCTATACCGTCGAAGACGGCCTCAACTGGGTAGACCCATCTGCTACCGCGAAGGCAACCGAGGTAGAACCGGCTAAGAGCCACTATGTAGCCAGGATGCTCGGCGAGCAGATTCGTTCCGCGGAGACGCAAAAGTCTAAAGAGCGTGTTAAGCACCAGCCCACAGATGGCTTTTACTTGGGTAAGAAATATGCCTGGAGAATTTACGGCATGGCTGTTGGCCGCGACACATTCGATGACTATCTAGACGCGATCCAGCATCCGAGCGTGCCATGCTACACCGACGGCACCCCGTCGATTGCATACAAGGAGGAGGGGCTTGCGGAGGCCATGGACGCGCTCATTCGATCCGTGCGCAGAAGGAGCGGCAATCGATTTGAGTCGCCTCTATTGCCATCGAAGAACTGGTTCAATGTGAAAGGCCTGTCCGCGATCACAGACAAGAAGTAGGCCGGCGGCCGCAGCCCCCAGCGTAGAGGGGTGTGCCGTGAATATTCCAGGGTGTGCCGGGTATGTGACGGGTTGTGTCGAGTTTCAGGCCGCTTTACGTTTCCGAACTACCCGCAAAGCCTTATCTGGCAAGGGTTTCGAATCGGCGGCACGTTTTGAAAATCCTTGTGTCGGCGGTTCGATTCCGTCCCAGGCCACCAGAACATGAAAACGGACGCTTCGGCGTCCGTTTTTGCGTTTGGGGATTCCGTTTGGGGATTCCACTTAACACCGCCCCCGAAAACATTCACATCGCCACGCTGCTGCGCAGGCACTTGGCTGCGTTACGCTGATCCGCATTCATACGATGCGAGATCACCATGCGGAAAGCGCTTACTTCCATCCTGATACTGGCCGGTGTGGCGGCAACCCATGCGGGGGCTGCTTCGCCGGGCACCTCGAATGACCCGGTACAGCGCCGTGCCGTGGAGGCAGTGATCTGGGGGATGCCGGCGGTCAATACCGAGTTGATGGTGCAGGCAATGTTGCGTAGTACGTCGGCCAAAGAGAACGAAATCGTTTACTGGTCGGAGCCTGTGAACTGGAAGAACCAGACGCTGACGCCGAATCCGGATTCGATCTACTTCATGTCATTCGTGAACACGAAGGTCTCGGGGCCGCTCGTGATCGACATTCCGCCGGCCGAGGGTGGCTCACTGGCAGCCAATATCGTGACGACGTGGCAGATGCCGCTCGAAGATGCCGGTCCCGATGGCGCGGACAAGGGGAAGGGTGGCAAGTATCTGATTCTGCCGCCGGATTATCGTGACACGCCGCCTGAAGGTTATGTCGTGCTGCGTTCGGACACCTATGGTGGCTTCGCGCTGATGCGCTCGAACCTGGCTAGCCACAGTGAAGCCGATGTGGCGAAAGCGGTGGCGTACGGAAAGCGCGTCAAGATCTATCCGCTGTCGCAGGCCAGTGCGCCGACGCCGACGCGCTTCACCGATGCCTACGACGTACCATTCGATTCGACGATTCGTTATGACGCATCGTTCTTCAAGACGCTCAACGACGTGGTGCAGAAGGAGCCGTGGATCCAGCGCGACCGCGTGATGATCGATCAGCTCAAGACGCTTGGCATCGAAAAGGGCAAGCCGTATCAGCCCGACGCCAATATGCAGAAGGCGCTCGATGCCGCTGCGCGACAAGCTAACAAGGAGCTATCCGCACGCTATGACCTGGGCTTCTATCGCATGGTGCCCGAGTACCGCTGGTTCCCTGCGGCGATGCCGGAGGTGATTCGTGCCGTGTCCACCGGTTACGGCAACGTCGACGAGTATCCGGTCGATGCGCGCGGCGTGACCTACACGCTGGGCTTCACGGGCATCAAGCGCATCGGCACCGCGCAGTTCTATCTCATGGTGAACAAGGACAAGGACGGCAAGGCGCTGGATGGCAAGCAGACGTATCGCCTGCGCGTGCCCGCGAATCCGCCGGTCAAGCAGTATTGGTCGGTCACGGCCTATGACCGCAATACGCACGCGCTGATTCGCAATGTGCCGCGCGCGAGCGTGGCATCGACGACGACGGGTGTGCAGAAGGAAAACGATGGCGTGGTCGAAGTCTACTTCGGCCCGAAGGCGCCCAAGGGCAAGGAAGCCAACTGGGTCTCAACCGATCCGAAGGGCAGCTTCGAATTGCTGTTCCGTCTCTATGGTCCGGAGAAGCCGTTCTTCGACAAGGAGTGGAAACTGCCTGACGTCGAGCGCGTTTCGGCGCGCTGAAGGTTGGAGTTAGGCAAAAAGGCCACGCGGCATATCGCGTGGCCTTTTTGCATGGGCCTGCCTGCCTAGCCGAACAGTTCTTCCGCCACCGTGGGATGCAGCGGCATCGTCGTCTTCAGATGCGAGGCTTTCACGCCGAGCCGCAGCGCCACGGCAAAGACCTGGATGATCTCCGGCGCCGCGCCATCCATCAAATGCGCGCCAAGGACGCGGCCACTGCGTGCATTGAACACGAGCTTGAAGACCGATTGTTGCGGCACGCCGCCGAAGCGGCTTTCGAGCGAGACAAATCGCTTGATTTCGGTCCGCACGCGATCGGCCTTGCCGCCGGCGGCCTCAATGGCTTCGGCCTCTGTCAGGCCCACCGCACCGATGGCTGGTTCGCAAAACACCGCGGTGGGCACGGCATCGAAATCAGCAATATCGCCGCGCTTGTCGAAGAGTCGATCCGCCAGCCAGCGGCCCTGTGCCACGGCAACCGGTGTCAGGTGGATGTTGCCGGCCATGCAATCGCCGATGGCGTGAATCGATCGCACCGAGCTGCGGAACTGCCGATCCACGCGGACGCCGCCGTCATCGCCCAGCTTGACGCCGAGCGCTTCGAGACCAAGACCTTCCACATTCGCCTTGCGTCCGATGGCCGCCAGCGCGGCCTGCGCGCGTACCGTTTGCATGCGGCCCGGATTGTTCTCCTGCTTGTAGCAGACGTCCATCGCGCCGTTCGATTGCGAGACCATCGTGACTTCCGCGCGGAAGTGGATGCGCACGCCCTTGGCCACCAACGCATCGGCAAGCGCTGCTGCAATGTCGTGATCGAAGCGTTTCAGCAGCCTGTCCTCTCGCACGAGCAGGTCTACTTTCACGCCGTAGCGCGAGAGAATCGAAGCCATCTCCACAGCGATGTAACCACCGCCGATCACGACGATGGAAGCGGGTACGGTCTGCCACGTGAACACATCGTCGGAGGAGGTCACGAGTTCGCCGCCCGGCACCGGCAGCGGCACGGGACGCGCGCCCGTGGCGATCAGCGTCTTCTTTGCGCGGATGACTTCGTTGCCGACGACGATATCGCCGCGATCGTTGAATTGCGCTTCACCGTGCCAGATCTCGACGCCTGCTTCATTGAGGCGCTGCTTGTACGACGCATTGAGGCGCGCCACCTCGGCATTCACGCGCACGATGGCATCGCGCCAGTCTTCCTTACCGCCTGTGTGCGACAGGCACGTGGAGAGAATCGACGCCCAGCCTGCACCGTACGACAGCATCTTCTTCGGCACGCATCCCCGGTTGACACAGGTGCCGCCGATGGCGTCACGCTCCACAAGGATCACGCGCGCGCCATGCGATGCAGCACGCCGCGCGGCAGCCACGCCGCCCGAACCCGCGCCGATCACGACAAGGTCGGCCTCGCGCATCTTCGAGCGGGCATCGCGTTTGCGCGGTACGCGCTCCACGACGGGTTCGGCGCTGACCTCGCTGGCCCGCCTGCGGGGACGGGTGGATGCCTGGGTAGTTGTCTGCGTAGTTGTCTGCAAGACGATCTCGGGTGATGCCTGACGCTTTGTCATTCATGCCTCCTTGGCTCTCGCGGCAGTTGCCGCCTACCAAACGATCGACCGGCGCCATGGCAGCGCGTTCCCCGAAGACAACGGGCTTATTGCGCCGGCAGTAAATCCTTCCTGATATCGGGCCATTCGCGCAGGAATGTCTCGGCGTCACGCCGGCCCAGGTCGTATGCGTGTGTCATCGCCTGGGGCTTCGTATAGTCCCAGCTTGAAATCGGCACGCGTTGCGAAGGTTGCAGATAAAGGCGGCGCTGGCCGCCCGTCTCGACGATGAAGCGGCGCGGACGCGGATAGAGACGCGTCACCAGCACCAGCACATTGCCCGGTGCATCGTCGAGCGCATCCACGGGTACGTTGTCCACCAGGCCACCATCGAGCACCGCGCGGCCATTGCGTCGCAGCACGGGCGTGAAGGGCGGCGTCGATGCCGATTGCAGCAATAGATCGGCAAGGTCCTCGGGCGAACGGCAATCCTGCGCGCGCACGAACTCGGGGCGAAACCCAAGCGAGCGGCCCAGCCGCGGATGCAGCGTTTTCAGCAGGTGCTTGTCGATGTTGTACGCGAGCAGCCCTGCTGCGACTGCAAGGCGCGGACCGCTCCAGCGCGGGATATGCGCCACACCGATGCGAATCTCGGGCGCACCCTTCAGCCGCTCCAGCCGATTGTCGGAAAACAGCGAGAGCAGCGCATTGCGATAGATGCCGTAGTGTGGAAACACGCGCTCGCGGCGCAGCAGGTTGCCCCAATAGGCATTACGCGAATTGTCGGCCAGCACATCGCGGTAGTACGCCATGGTCTGGTGCGAATCGTGCGCGTAAATCATGCACGCCGTGGCGGCCCCAGCCGAGATCCCGGCGATCACGCGCGGACGCAGTTGCAGTTCAGGCGCCACCGTGTCCCACCATCCGGCCTGCCACCAGCAGCGGTTGCCACCGCCGGCAAAGACGACCTGGTCGAATATCGGGGATATCGGGGAAGAGGAAGAAGAAGCCATGTCGGTCAGAGCAGCGCGTAGGTCGTTGTCGCCTGCACCGCGAGCTTGCCATCCTGGCCGGTCAGTTCGATCTCGCCGAACACGACCGTCTTGCCGAGCCGCAGCACGTTGGCGCGGACCAGCACATCGCCGTCGATCACGGGACGCATGAAGTTGGTGGTGAGGGTCACCGTCGTCATTGGACGGAACTCGCCGAGCGCAGCGGAGATGGCGACGATCATCGCGGTGTCGGCGGCCGACATCAGCACCTGGCCGCACACCACGCCGCCTGCATGGCGGAAATGCTCGCGAAATGGCAGGCGCAGCGTTACGCCGCTGGCATCCACGGCTGCGGCGCGCAAGCCCAACTCGCGCACCCAGGGCGCAAGCACGCGCTCAAGCGTGGCCTCGATATCGGCAAGTGTGAAAGTGGCGGCAGGCACGTTCCGGTCTCCTCGGCGCGCAGAGGTGTTGTTTGCGCCAATGATACAGAATCGCGCCCGCCGCGCTCCAGCCGGCCGGACTTACCGCTCATGCGGCGCTTATGCGGCGTTGTCGGCCTCCGCACGCGACGTCGAGCGGGTGGCATGCCAGCGCAGCACGCGCGGCACCACCACCACGGCCACCGTCATGGCCAGGATCGTGGCGGAGATCGGCTGCTTCACGAACAGGCTCCAGTCGCCCTGGCCAATCGACAGTGCATTGCGCAGCTGCTTCTCGGCCATCGGGCCGAGGATCAGGCCGACGATGACTGGTGCGGTCGGAAAATCGAAACGGCGCATTGCCATGCCGAGCAGTCCGATCACGAACAGCAGCAGCAGGTCGAACCACGACTGGCGGATGCCATAGGCACCGAGTCCCGCGAAAATCAGAATGCCACCATAGAGCAGCGGCGTGGGCACGCGCAGCATGCGCACCCACAGGCCGATGGCCGGCAGGTTCAGCACCAGCAGCATCACGTTGCCGATGTAGAGCGATGCGAGCAGGCCCCAGACCAGATCGCCCGATGTCTGGAACAGCATCGGACCCGGCTGCAGGTTGTAGTTCTGGAATGCGGCCAGCAGGATGGCCGTCGTGTTCGAGGTAGGAATGCCCAGCGTCAGCAGCGGGGCCAGCGTGGCCGTCACTGCGGCATTGTTGGCTGCCTCGGGACCCGCCACGCCTTCGATGGCGCCCACCTTGCCGAACTCTTCCTTGTGATTGGACAGCTTCTTCTCGGTGGCGTACGACAGGAACGTGGGAATCTCTGCGCCGCCTGCGGGAATCAGGCCGAACGGAAAGCCGATCAGCGTGCCGCGAATCCACGCGGGCACCGAGCGCTTCCAGTCCGAGCGATTCATATGCACCGAACTCAGCTTGTTGAAGCTGCCATCAGGTTGCGGGAAGAACGCGTTGAACAGTGCCTCGCCCACGGCGAACAGGCCCACGGCCACCACGACGATATCCACACCGTCGTACAACTCCTGCACGTTCATCGAATAGCGCGTCTGGCCCGACAACGAGTCCATGCCGATCAGGCCGATGCCCAGACCCAGGAACAATGCAGTCATACCGCGCAGCAGCGACGAGCCCAGCACGGCAGAGACCGTCGTGAAGGCCAGCAGCATGATCATGAAGTATTCGCCCGGGCCGAACTGCAGCGCCACGTCCGCCGCCACCGGCGCGAACATCGACAGCAGCACGGTGGCGATCGTGCCCGCCACGAACGAGCCAATCGCCGCGGTGGCGAGTGCCGGACCCGCACGGCCGTTCTTGGCCATCAGGTTGCCTTCCATCGCCGTGACCATGGTCGACGATTCGCCCGGCGTGTTCATCAGGATCGATGTCGTCGATCCGCCGTACATCGCGCCGTAGTAGATGCCCGCGAACATGATCAGCGCGGCAGTCGGTTCCACCTTGGTGGTCAGCGGCAGCAGCATGGCCACGGTCAGTGCCGGGCCGATGCCGGGCAGCACGCCGATGGCGGTGCCGAGGAAGCAGCCCACCAGTGCCCACAGCAGATTGATGGGCGTGATGGCCACGGCAAAGCCGTGCATGAGTTGGTTCAGGGTATCCATGTCAGAAGCCTCCCGTTGTTGGCAGTCAGGTGCGGACTCAGAAGCCCGCCACCGGCAGCAGCGGCAGGTTGATGCCGAGCAGGAAATCGAACAGTGCCCACATCGGCACCGTGAGCAGCAAGCCAATCAGCGCATCGCGCACGATGCGCCGGCTGCCGTAACCGCGTGCCACGCACACCATCATCAGCGTCGACGAGAACACGAAACCCAGCATGCCGATCAGTGCCATGTTGGCCACGAGGCCGGCTGCCACCCACAGGAAGCCCTTGAAGTTGTGCGGCGCCGCGGGCAGCTCGGCATCTTCCTCCGGCATGTTGCGGAAGCCGCCGCGCACGCCTTGCCATGTCAGCAACGCACCGCATACGGCGAGGCCGATGGCGACGAGTGTGGGCACGAATCGCGGCGACAGGCCGGCGTAGCCTTCCTCGCCCGAAATGCCCGGCAGGCCGGCAAAGAAAAATACGGACAGCGCCAGGACGGCGACACCGATGCAGACGTGGGACGGTTTCATGATGGCGCTCCCGGATGAACGAGCCATCCGCGCTGTGCGGGGGATGTGGTGGGGTAAGGCGAGGGGACGCACCACGCGGTGCGTCCGGTCATGCCGATCTCTTGGATCGTTCTTGTAATGCGAATCGCGCGGGACGTGCTTGCGCGAATTACTTCGCCACGCCCAGTTCGCGCAGCGTGCTACCCAGGCGCGCGGATTCCGCATCCACGAACTTGCCGAACTCGTCGCCGGTCAGCAGGAACGGCGTCCAGTCGTTCTTCTGCAGCGCGTCCTTCCAGACCTTGTTCTCGGTGCCCTTGACCACGGCATCGATCATGGCCTTGCGCTGTTCGGGCGTGGTGCCGGGCGCGCCGTAGACGCCGCGCCAGTTGTAGATCTCCACGTTCACGCCTTGCTCCTTGAGCGTGGGGATCTCGGCGGTGCGGTCCTTCGACGTCACGGCCAGCGCGCGCATCTTGCCCGTCTTGATGAACGGCAGGAATTCGGAAACGCCAGCGATGCCCACGGTCACGTGGCCGCCCAGGATCGATGCCGATGCCTCGCCACCGCCGGCAAACGGCACGTAGTTGACCTTCTTCGGATCCACGCCCACTTCCTTGGCAATCAGGCCGGCCAGGATGTGGTCGATCGAACCCTTCGAGCCGCCGCCCCAGCTCACGCTGCCGGGGTTGGCCTTCAGTTGCGTGGTCAGGTCCTTGAGCGACTTGATCGGCGAATTGGCCGCCACCGTCAGCACCATCGTGTCGGCGAACAGTCGCGCGATTGGCGTGGCGTTCTTCAGCGTCACGGGCGGCTTGTTGGTCTCGATCGCACCCACCATCACCGCGCCGGTCACGATCAGCGCATTGGGGTTGCCCTTGTCCGTGTTCACGAACTGGGTCAGGCCGATGGTGCCGCCCGCGCCGCCCTTGTTGTCATAGGACGCGCTCTTGGCCGTGCCCGCCGCAATCATGGCCGCGCCGATGGTGCGGCCGGTCTGGTCGTAGCCACCGCCGGGATTGGCGCCGATCATCACCTTGAGGTTGTCCACCGCGTAGGCGGGCGCTGCCACCACGGCGGCCGCAAGCGTGGCCGTGGCAACGAAGGCGTGAGTAAATCGGGCAAGCGAGCGGGGCATGGTGAGTCTCCTGGGTTTTATTGGCATCCTGGGCCGGATTCTAGGAGCGCCGAACTGTCAAATTCCTGTCAAAACGACAGCTTTATGCTCGGGGTTTACGTGGGTGTCGCGGGCCCGTGCCGGTGTCCGTCTGCATGGCCCTTGTCGTTTTTTGGCATCGTCGGGTGTCCCATATCTGATCTGCACATCTTTGACTTGGCGGACGTCCGACATCTCTCTACGATTGACTTCGGTCATCTGCCGCACCGACACGGGCGCAGACGACGATGCGGAACACCTCCGCATGCAGACAAGGACCGCCGCACGACGAGGCGACGGCCACTCCGGATCTCGGGTATCCGGAAATGCAGGTTTCGGGTAGGTCGGGTGTTTTAAAAAAGAAGCAGAGTGTCTAAGGGGTCAACACGCATGGATACATCGATCAAGACGTCGGACGGCTGGCCGCCGGAGCTCGACGTGGGGGCCGATCGCGGCCTGTGGAAAAGCACGGTCGCCGCCGCCAACCAGGCGCTGGAAGCCGCCAAGGGCATGCAGGCAGCGGTCGGGCAGACGCTGAAGCTGCAGCACAAGATCATGGCGCTGCGCGACGAGCTGCATCGCGCCGAGGCCGAGCGTGATCTGTATCGCGACCTGCATACGCGCACGGTCGATGAACTGAATCACACGCTGGATCTGAGTCCCTCCGAATGGCAGAGGCTACGCGCGGACAACGAGACGCTGCAGATCCGCCATCGTGCCTACAAGCTGCTGGTACAGCACTACGTGCGCGCTGGTACGCCGATCGATCCGGCCACGTTCGCGGACCAGCGCAGCCGCGTGCAGCAGCACATCCTGTTCCAGCGTCGCAAAGGTATTCCTGTCTCGGTCATCACGGCCGACGACATCGCATTCCTGCTGCGCTGACCGTACGCGTGACCTGTCACTGGTTTCTGGGGAGACGACCATGAACTGCCTCATGCCTGGATTGGCGGCGCCGCTGCATTGCCGTCCTGCCCATCCGCCGCGCACACCTGATTGCGTCCCGCTGCCTTGGCGGCATAAAGACGGCGGTCGACCGTCGCCAGCATGGCATCGAGTGTCTGGCACCCGTCGATCCCGGCTTCTGCGACGCCAATCGATACGGTGAAGCGGATGCGTCCGTCGGCCATCCCGGCTGGCGGCGCATCGGGCGCCGGTACAACGCCGAGCGTCTCCACGATTGCGCGCAGACGCTCGGCGGTAGCGGTGGCTTCCGCCAGCGTGTCGCCCGGCAGCAGCACTGCGAACTCCTCGCCACCGATTCGTGCGGGCACATCCATTTCACGCAGGTTGTTGCGCAGCGCGTGCGACAACGCCTGCAGCACTTGGTCGCCGCTGGCGTGGCCCCATCTGTCGTTCACGCGTTTGAAGAAGTCGATATCGAGCATCAGCATGGCCAGTGGCTCGCCGTCGCGGTGCCGCCGCGCGGATTCGACGGCGAACCGGTTGCTGAACGATCGACGATTCGCCAGTTCCGTGAGCGGGTCGGTCTCCGCCATCGCCTGCAGCTTTTCACCGACGGCAAGGTAGTGGCTGAACAGGTGGTTGACCACGCGCAGCGTGACCAGCATCAGCAGCGGCAACGCCAGCCAGATCGCCAGCAGCGGCAGGCTGGTCCGCTGGAACACCGCGCGATAGACATCGGCGTCATCGAAGGTCTCGAAGATCAGCCAGTTGCCGCGCCCGCCGGCCTGCTGGAACAGCAGATATTGCCCATCGACATGCAGCATGCCGTTGCCCTTGGCAAACAAGTCGGCCAGCGACGTGTGGCGCCACCGCGCGCCCACATCGGCGGGCCAGCGCAGGTCGATCCGCTCCCGGCTGTCGCTCGTTGCGAAGATCGCGCCGTTGCGATCCATGAGATAGCGCACGGCGCCATGCTGTTCGGGTTCGCCGATCAGCGTGCGCAACTTCGGCAGGTCCACATCGAGCGCCGCCACGCCACGAAAACGATTGCCCACGTAGACCGGGATGCTCAGCGTCGTGGTGCGTTGCCGGGTGCTCTCGAACTGCGTGTAGATCGGCGCGAGCCGCATGATGCGCTCGGGATTCCGGTCGGGCAGCAGATTGCGGTAGTAGGGCATCTGGCTGAAACGTTGCATCAGCTCGCCGGCCTTGGCCTCGGACAGCGGCGGATAGGTGACATAGAAGCCGTTGCTCGAGATAAACGTGACGACGCTCTCGGTATCGTCGTTGCTGCGCTGGCTGATGCCTAGCACATGGCTGAGCTGGCGCGCGGCGTAGAGATCCGAACGCAGATCCGCGTCGCGACGCTCGAATCCCTCCAGGCCATGCAGCCTGTCCGCAGAGACGCCCACCACGGAAGCATCGCCCTCGGGGACCGCCATGGTCCATTCGGCGTGGTTGCGGGCGGCGTAGGCTTCCTCGATCACCGTATCGGTCGGCAATGCGTCGGGACCTTGCTGGATAGAGATCAGCTGCTGCGCGTAGTCGCGTACGAATTCGAGCTTGAAACGTTCGGCAGAGATCACCGCATCGATGCCGAGCGCGCGCAGGGTCAGGTCATGCTGGCGCGCGCCCAGTACGCGTTCACGCAACAGGTAGAGATCGCGCGCACCCACGCTGATCATCAACACCATGGCAATACCGAAACCCACTACCACCACGCGATGCGGATGCATCAGCACCTCGCGAGGCAGCCATCGCGGGCTCGGTAGCAATTTGCGCCAACTCATCGGAACGTCTCTCCCGGCAAGGCCCGCGTTTCGCGCCGTCGACAACGTCGGCATTCGGCAGGCGGTGGCAATGAGAAATGCAGCGTGCGGCAATGATGGCGCGCAGGCGTGTCCTGCGGCGCAACCGGCACAGTGTAGTGCAGGCGCCTGGCGGCGGCTATCGCAGGGAATTGCGGTGGCGCAAGGAGAAGGAGAAGGGGGGAAGGGGAGGAAGGACGGCAGGTGCCGCGCGACGCCCGGCGTCGCGCGGCAGACCGGTCTACGGGATCAACGACGTTCTGTGCGGAAGTAGAGCAGGGCGAGCGCGGGCAGCGCAAACCCGATCCAGCTTGCCAGCGGCCAGCCGGCCCGCGCAAATGCCCACGCGCCTACCGATGACCCGATGGCGCCGCCCACGAAGAAGATCGCCATGTAGAGACCATTGAGGCGGCTGCGGTGCGCCTCGGACAATGCAAAGATGGCGCGTTGGCCGATCACCAGATTCGTGGAGACGGCGAAGTCCAGCAGGATGGCCGCAGCCGTGAGCGACAACAACGAGAGCGTCGATCCTTCCACGCCGAGTCGGCTCAGCAGGAACGATCCCGCCCCCAGCGCCAGGGCGAGCGCGGTCATCTGGCGGCTGTGACCGCGATCCGCATAGCGGCCTGCCATCGGTGCGGCGACGGCACCCGCCACGCCCACCAGCGCAAAGATCGCAATACCGGTCTGCGACATCCGGAAGGCCGGCCCGGCCAGGTACAGCGGCGTGGTGGTCCAGAACAGGCTGAACACGCCGAACATGCTGGCCTGGTACGCCGCACGGCGACGCAGCACCGGCTCGGTGCGCAGCAGGTGAATCATCGAACCGAGCAGCGCGATGTAGTGAACGCCTGGCGCGGGGCGGCGCTGCGGCAGCTTGCGCGCCAGCACCACGGCGAGCAGCACCATGGCAACGGCCGAGGCAGCAAAGATGGCGTGCCAGCCGAATGCGTCCGAGACCAGGCCCGCCACCGGGCGCGCCAGCATGATCCCCATCAGCAGGCCGCTGGTGACATTGCCGACGGCCCGGCCGCGCATGTGTTCGGGCGCGAGGTGTGCGGCAAATGGCACCAGCACCTGCACGGCCACGGAGCACAGTCCGATCGCGCATCCCGCCACCAGGAACACGCCAGCATGGGTGGACAGCGATGCAGCCAGTAGCGCCACCGCGCACCCGGCTACCAGCGTCAGCACGAGCTTGCGGTTCTCGACGATATCGCCGAGTGGCACCAGCAGCAGCAGGCCTACGCAGTAGCCAATCTGGATCAGCGTCACGATCAGGCCCGCCACCTCCGGCGAGAGGTGAAGCGCCTGCGCAATCGGCCCCACCAGCGGCTGGGCATAGTAGAGATTCGCGACGATCATGCCGCAGGCCACGGCCAGCAGCGGCGTGATCCATGCAGCGGGCGCGGCCGCGCGTTGTGCGGTGGTGGAGGTCATGGGGCGGCTTGTGGAGAACTCCCCGCACCTGTTTCGGCGTACCGGGGGAAGCCGCCGATTCTACCGGGAGATAGATAGGCGTGCAGGGCGGAGGGCTTAGGCCGGTGGCTCGGCGCGGTCGTCCTCCTCCTGTCTTTCGTCGTGTGCGTCGACTTGTGAGTCTTCGGAACCGTCCTCGTCGAACCGGAATGCCTCCTGTACCGGCGCGGGGTTGTCGCCCTGCTCGGCGGCTGGCATCAAGGCACTCACGCGCACGCCAAGCAGCCGGATGCGGCGTTCCAGCGGAATGCGCTTCAGGCATTCCGTGGCGCCGCGCCGGATGTCGCCACCATCGGCGGTGTGCGCGGTCATCGTCAGATCGCGTGTGACCGTATGGAAATCGTCGAAGCGCAGCTTGATGCCGACGGTGCGCCCCACGTAGCCCTTGCGCCGCAGATCTTCGCCCACCCGCATGCACAGCTTCGTGAACTGCTCGGATAGCACGGGACGGTCCCCGCGCGGATGAAGGTCGCGCTCGAAGGTGGTCTCGCGGCTCATGGATTTGGGCTCGGAACTGACCACCACCTGGCGCTCGTCGCGGCCGTGGGCCACTTCCACGAGCCACGCCGCATAGTTGCGTCCGAAATGGGTCTGCAGCAGCGCCAGATCCGCCTCGGCCAGCTGCGCCACGGTCTCGATGCCAATGGCCGCCAGCTTCTCCGCCGCCTTCGGACCAATCCCATTGACCTTGCGGGCCGGCAGCGGCCAGATCCGCAGCGGAATATCGGCAGGCGTCAGAATGGTCAGGCCGTTGGGCTTGTCGAGTTCCGAACCGATCTTGGCCAGCAGCTTGTTCGGCGCCACGCAGATCGAGCAGGTCAGGCCGGTGGCATCGTTCACCGCAGCCTTGATATCCGCAGCCACCTGCCTGGCCTCACCCTCAATATTCGTAAGATCGATATATATCTCATCGATCCCGCGATCCTCTATTTGTTCCGTGAATGCTCGTACAGCGGCCTTGAACAGTCCCGAGTAGCGGCGGTAAGCGTCGAAGTCGGTCGGCAGCAGGATGGCGTCGGGCGCGAGCTTGGCCGCCTTCATCATGCCCATCGCCGAAAACACGCCCAGCGCCCGCGCCTCGTAGGTGGATGTGGTGACGACGCCGCGCCCCACGTAGTCGCGCAGCCGCGCGTAGCGGCGGCTGCCATCCGGCAACGTCTCCGGTATCGCGTTGCGGCCCCCACCGATCACCACGGCCTGGCCGCGCAGATCCGGGTACCGCAGCAGTTCGACCGATGCGTAGAACGCATCCATGTCGAGATGAGCAATTCGCCGGGGTACGGAGGCCATGAGTCAGAGGAGACGTTGGATTACTGTATGGATGTACAGTATAGTGTGGTCGCCAATTTAAGGAAACGGCGATCACACGCCCATCTTTATATCTATCGCACGAATTTTAATGGCTAAATTTTATGAGCTTTATTTTTCGTATCAATCGCCTCTCGCGATTTCCAGCGACTGACGACCAATCCTTCCACAGCGTAGATCGCCAGCGAGATCCAGATCAGGGCATAGCCGATCTGCTTCGTCTGCGGGAAGGGCTCGTGCCACAGCCAGATACCCAGCGCGAGCTGGATCGTCGGTCCCGCGTATTGCAGGATGCCGAGCATCGAGAGCGGAATCCGGCGGGCGCCCGCAGCGAAGAATAGCAAGGGCACCGCCGTCACCGGCCCGGCCAGCAGCAACAGCATCTGCGTGAGCGGCGTGGCTGCACGCGTGGTGTCGTGCCCGGTGATGAAAAGAGAACCCAGCGCGACGGCGGCCACCGGAAATAACAGCAGCGTCTCCAGCGACAAGCCTTCGAGCGCACCCAGCGCACCCGTCTTGCGCAGCAGGCCGTAGCCGCCGAACGATGCCGCCAGGCCGAGCGCGATCCACGGCAAATGTCCCGCCGACCACGTCAGCCACAGCACTCCGGCCCCGGCGACGGCAATAGCCAGCCACTGACCCCAGCGCAGGCGTTCGTGCAGCAGCAACACACCCAGCAGCACGCTGACCAGCGGATTGATGAAGTAGCCGAGGCTGGCATCCACCACACGATCCGCGGACACCGCCCAGATATAGAGGAACCAGTTGCAACAGAGCAGTCCCGCACTGGCCGCGAAGTTGAGGATCAGCTTTGGGTTGGCCGCCACCTCGCGCAGCCAGCCGAAGTGACGGCGCCACAACAGGATCGCGCCGAGGAACACCAGCGACCAGACCATCCGGTGCAGCAGGATTTCGAGGGGCGCCACGCCGTGCAGCGATTTGATATAGAGGGGCAGCAGGCCCCAGATGATGTACGCCAGCAAGGCGTAGAGAATGCCGAGTTGCATGGGAGATATCCTGTGGTGCGGCGGATTCTACCCGCGGTGGCCCGGTTGCGTATGAACCTGCCCCCATGCTGTGCGCCATGAAAAAAACCCGGCCGGAGCCGGGTTTCGCTGCATCGTCCGAAACGGGTTACAGCTTGCGCGTGAAGCTGAACTGCGAGAACGACTGCTCGGCCACGTTGAACCAGGCGGCTTCGTTGTTGCGAAACACGCGCCAGTCTTCGAAGATCTTCTTGAACGACGGGTTCTTGGCGCTTTCGTCGGCGTACGCTTCCTGCGTGGCCTTGAAGCATGCCTCCATGATCTCCTTCGAGAACGGACGCAGCTTCACACCATTTTCCAGCAGACGGGCCAGCGCCTGCGGGTTCACGGTGTCGTACTTCGCCATCATGTTCGTGTGCGCCTCGATCGTGGCCGTTTCCAGTGCGCGCTTGTACAGCGGCGGCAGCTTGTCGAACTCCGGTTGCGAAGCGTAGAACGACAGCTGCGCGCTGCCTTCCCACCAGCCCGGGTAGTAGTAGTACGGTGCCACCTTGTAGAAGCCGAGCTTCTCGTCATCGTACGGACCCACCCATTCGGCCGCGTCGATGGTGCCTTTTTCCAGCGCCGGGTAGATGTCGCCACCGGCAATCTGCTGCGGCACCACGCCCAGGCGCGCCAGCACCACGCCGGCAAACCCGGCCACGCGGTACTTCAGGCCCTGCAGGTCCGCCACGGTCTTGATTTCCTTGCGGAACCAGCCGCCCATCTGGGCGCAGGTGTTGCCGCCCATGAAGTTGACGACGTTGTATTCCTTGAAGAACTCGCGCATCAGCTTCATGCCGTTGCCTTGCATCATCCATGCGTTCTGCTGGCGCGCGGTCAGGCCAAACGGGATCGTCGTGTCGAAGCACAGCGTCGGGTTCTTGCCGAAATAGTAGTAGCCGGCCGTGTGGCCAATCTGCACGGTCTGGTTCTGCACCGCATCCAGCACCTGCAAGCCCGGCACGATTTCACCGGCGGCAAACACCTTGATGTTGAACTTGCCGTCGGTCAGTTCCTTCACCCGTTGGCTCAGCAGTTCGGCGCCGCCATAGATGGTGTCCAGCGACTTCGGGAAGCTCGACGCCAGGCGCCATTCCACCGCCGGGTTGCTACCCACCACGGCCGGGGCCGCCGGCGCGCTGGCCGAGGCGGCGGGGGCGGCGGGCTTGTCTTCCTTGCCGCAGGCGGCGAGCGCGCCAGTGGCGGCGACAGCCGATGCTTTCAACAGGAAGGAACGGCGTTCCATGAATATCTCCTCTTTTATATTGATATGTATGCAGACTGCCTTGACCCCAAGGCGTGGCCTGGAAGACAGGTCGGACGATTATAGCTGTGGCGTTTTGGGCACGGAGTGCCGGCAGGATGGGGGTTTTCGCTAGTCGGTAGCAGTTCTGCAACGGTTTTCCCGCATGCTCGAAAACGGTGCCTGGAAGGCAGCCGGTCGACGGCTGAAAAGGTTTCAAAAAGGTTTCGCGATGTGGGATTTCGCACGCTTTTCGGCACGATTGATGGATTTTGTAACCCGGCTTGCGGTCAAAAAGTCCGACTGTTAAAACCAGAGCCCTCACTCCCCAAGCTTCCATCGGTGCTGGCTCTGCCGGTTCTGTTCGGTTCCGTTGTATCCATGCCGCCATCCGTTTCGCCTCCGTTCCGATATTTCGCCCGCCGTCGCCTGGCATTTGCCGTGCTGGCCGCGTGGGGGATGACGGCATGTGCGCAATCGGGGAGCCTGACGGGAAACACATCGGCCAGCACCAGTCTGGCTCCGCCGCCGATGATCGCGGAACGCGGTACGGCGCAGCCCAACTCCGCAGTGGCTGCGGGTGCCGTACCCGTGGCTGCGACGACATCCGCAGCGCCTGCTGCACCGGCGGCGGCCGATCCGCTGGCGGCGCTGATTCAGGCTGCGTCAAATACGGAATCCACCGCCACGGAAGCCGCGCCGCCTGCCGAGACCACCGTTGCAGATGTCAATCCCGACTTCGTCGGGCCGCCCGATGCGCTGGCGCCGCCGCCGCCACCTTTGGTGCTGTTTCCGAACCGGTTGGGCGAGTTTCCCGCCTTGGCCGCCGCACCGCGCCAGGCACCCGTGGCTGCGCAGGAGGGTGGCGAATCTTCCACTTCAGAAACGCCATCCGATGCTCCGCCAGTTCTCCGCTCCCAGTTACCTGCCGATGACCCGGCGGGCGACTCCGTGTGGCGACTCGGCTATAGCGGACGCGCGGCGGTGGAAGACCGCGCTGGTACCCAACGAGCCTGCCCCGGCGGTGGTACACCCTCGGCTGGCTTCGGCCAGGGCCTGGCCTGTACCAGTTCGGGGGAAGTGAAGATCCGCGAATCGCTCGTGGACATGGGCGGCGGCACGCAGGTGCAGCTCGTGGCGCAGGCCAAGGGGACCAACACCACCTCGGTCAACGGCACGGCCGCTGCCGTGGATCCCTACGCGCTGCTGCCTAACTTCTACACCTCGGTCAGCGGCTTGTCCGGCATCTCGGTTCTTAACGAGGCCAGCGTCTGGGCCGGGCGCCGGGACAGCAACGCCTTCCTGATGTCGTCGGGCCTGTTGCCGCCGAACTCATCGTCCATGCGGTTCGGCATCGACAACGCCAAAGTGGGCAATTACGGGCTGAGTTATCAATACACCGCGCGTAACGATCTAAATGGCGCCAAGCTGCCCAGCTATCACACCGTGCGGACGTCCCCGATCGGCACCAATGACCAGGGTTCTGTCCAACTTGGCTTCACGCGTGTAGAACCCCTGCAGGAAATCGCCGATACCGGCAGCGCCTGGTGGGCTTCCGCCATGCACGAGCAAAAAGGCGTGCTGTTCGGCACCAATCGGCTGGGCGTGCAGTACGGGCAGGGTTCCCGCACCGCCATGACCGGATACACCGGCATGGGGACGGACCTCTCGCGGGTACGCGTAGCGGAATCCATGGAGTGGAAGGGCAAATCCGGCCTGGCCGGATCGGTGGAATCGAGCCTGCAACTGGACCGCTCCCATATGGGCACCCTGCAATGGGCTGCCACGCGCGTGCGTCCGGCCTTTGTGGCCAGCGACCAGTTCAAGCTGACCTTCGAGGTGGCGCACGACCAGATTTCGTCCGGGTTTGGGGTGGGCGGCCAGCGTACGGCGTTCACCGTGGCACCGACGCTGACGCTCGGCAAGGCCACCGGCAACGCAAATCTGCGGGCCTTCTACACGTATAGCCGCGCCAACGATGTGGACGGCATCACCTTCGCCGCGCCGGCTGACGCCTGGGCCACTCAGGCCAGCGGCTCGATCTTTGGCGTCCAGCTCAATCGACGCTGGTAAGCGGGGCTTGTGATCCCCGCTCCATGATGGATGATTGGATGGGATTTCTGGGTGACTGATATCCACTCAACCAATCAAATAACGCCACTGCATTCGTCGCACCAAATATCTGAGAAAAAATAAAAGCCATCACATCCATAAAACGAATACCTGTAAAAGTATTGGTGAAGGCACAGGCGATAGTCAGGGCGGGGTTGGCGAACGAGGTGGATGAGGTGAACCAGTATCCCGCCATGATGTAGCCGCCCACGACAAATGGCAGCATGGCAGGTCGATGACGACCGGTGGCAATCCCAAGCCCGATCAGGCCAAACGTGGCCAGGGATTCGCTCCACCACATCGGCGCACCGGTACGCGCCTGCATCGACATCGATATCCAGGGCAGGCCGAACATTGCATGCGCAGCAACCACTCCCGCCATCGCACCTATCAATTGGACGAATATATACCCCGATGCGGTGGTCATTGAAATCCGTCTGGACAATAGATGTGCCAACGTGACGGCCGGGTTGAAGTGCCCACCCGAGACCGGCCCGAGCGATATCAGCAACGCGACGAGTCCTGCGCCGGTGGCCAAGGCATTGCACAGCAGGGCGAGGGCCGTGTTGCCGGCCGCCAGTTGTTCGGCGCGGATGCCCGACCCAACGACGATGGCAACAAGCAGGGCCGTCCCCAGTGCTTCGGCAAGGAGTCGGCGGGCGAGGGTGGGGGAGACCAGCGGATTGGAAAGCGAAGGCGTGGACATGCAGGCGAAAGGCGAAAAACCGAACGCGCAGTGTTCCGCGCCACCCACATTTGCGTCAATGCAGCGGGGCGATGGTGTGAAGCGACTACCGGTATCGAATCAGGTCGCTGCCCGTTGCTCGCGCCTTACTGCAGGTCGTTACGCAGGATCAGCAGCCACGGCAGGTGCGAGTTCGTGAAGCCGTCGAGCTGGCCAGCGTCGTTCAGGTCGATCACGTCCATCGATACCGACTGCTGGACATTGCCGCCGATCGCCTTGACCACCTTCGCCGCGCGATCGACCTCGACCACGATATCGCAATGCATGGGTGTCGTGCCAAAACCGATATCGGCGGGATCGTCGATGTATTTGTCGCGTCCCCGGCCGGCGCAGATCATGTCGCCGGGGCGGGGTAGCGCCGGCAGCGGTTCGACGTGGAAGGCCGGACGCGGCAGGATGCCGTCGCGCGCGTCCACCACGTACATCGAATGCGACTGGCCGGTCAGGAACTGGTCATTGTCGAGTCCCGCGCGACGCATGACCCAGGAAATGAACACCGCCGACCACGCCCACGCACCTTGCGTGACCTGCCGGCAGTCGGGCGCCTCGCCCACGATGCCCCAATAGCGTTGCGCCATGCGGCACCCTTGCGGCGTGGCTTCCATGCCCGTGCCATCGGGAAAGCGCAGGCAACTGGCGTTATCGCCATGCTCTTCGGCATCGACATCCGCCGACGCACCGGAAGCGGCACCATTCCGGGAATTCGGCGCACCCGTCTCTGCGGCGGCTGTGAGGTTCGGGGCGGGCAGCGGGCTATGCGTCACGCAAGCCGTATCGTCACGTGCGATGTGTACGACCTGGCTGCCCCATTTGCGCCACTCCTGCAGCGCGATATCGACGATGCGTTCGCGCGGCGTCGCGCCGGGTGGCGTACTCACCCGCTCATAGTCAGGCAATGGCACCGCCTGCGGACGCGCGGTGCGCGGTGGCGCCGTGGTGCAACCGCAGACCAGGGCGACTGCCAGAACGCTCGCAACAGTTCGCCAGGCGCGCTTCACGGCCTGTGGAGAACGCTGTGGAACCTTGTGTGGAAAGCGTTGTGCATAACGCTGTGGAGAATTGCGCATCGACAAGCAGGGCGGTCATGCCGACCCGGGATTCCTGATTTCGCGCAAAGCCTTGTTCAGACAAGCGCGAACGGGGATTTCTGACTCATGCAGACAGCGTCCGTAACGGTGCTGCCAACTGTGCAATTCTGCACGTGAATCCGAGGGGAATGCTTTGTGGATAACGTCCCCGCGCGCTGCGCGCCTGTGCCGCTGAAGGGCTCCGGCGGCGGCACGGCGGGGTCATGCGGACCGGGCCAGCAACGTGCCCGTCGGCATTACTGATTCACGGCGTCCTTGAACTTCTGGCCTGCCTTGAACTTCACGGTCTTCGCAGCTTCGACCTTGATTTCTTCGCCGGTGCGCGGGTTGCGGGCCATGCGCTCGCCGCGCTCGCCCTTGCTGAACGTGCCAAAGCCGATCAGGCTCAGGGTGTCACCCTTGGCAACGGCGTCCATGATGGCGCCCAGCGTCACGTTCAGGGCTTGCTCGGCCTTGGCCTTGGTCAGACCGTCCACGCCAGCTGCGATTGCGTCGATCAGTTCGGTTTTCGTCATGCTTCACTCCGTATCGAGTTGGAAAAACTGACGTCCGGCCCTGGGACTTTCCTCGGGAAAGCCGCCCTGGCAAAGACGCCGCGGGCCACATCATACCGTGTCGGACACGCCGCACCGGGAAAGGTTTGTTACGGAGAGTCGCCGCCAACCCGCCTCAGGACACGGTTCGCGGGGATTTGGAGTACTGGCCGGGGGTCTTTCGAGCAGCCGTTTCGCAGCTCGCCGCCGCGACGTATACCCCTGCGTATACGTCATCTAATGCGTCAGAGGCGCTCAGAAGGCGTATACGGCGTTTTGGGCGCCAAGAGCGGCTCGGGGACGTATACGTCGGCAAAACGCCTCCAAGAGCTTCTGAGGACCGCGGAAGGCACATCGGGACTTACAGTGGTCAAGTCACGCCGGTATACGCGGTATACCGGACCTGCAGATTCATCGCCCCCCTGCTGGCAGCGTTCTGACTGCTCATTTTTTCATCGCAGCAAAAAAAGAGGGAAATTCCAGAGGGCCGCCGTATACGCCCCTCCTTCGTATCTCAACCGTACGGTTTACATCTTTCTTTCATGTATACAAATAGTAGTGATAGATAAGCACCGCCCGTTTCTGTGGATAAGTACGTATACGTGAATAGGATCAAGCGTTTACGTATACCGAAACCGTAGGGAGGAAATGTTGGCCGCCGTGGATGACTCATCCGTTCGATGGAAGGGGGTCACGTATACGTGCTGACTTGTTCGTATACCTTCCCCAGGCCAACCCCAGGCAGCCCACACGAAACACGCGCGCTTATCCACAGAAAATGGCGCGGTTATCCACATCGGTATACGTCGGGCGAGCGTATACCTGCGCATGGCGCGCAGGTATCATCCGGTTCGCGCCGGACTGGACCGGCGGCCCATTTCCCCACCCCCAGGAACCTCAGCACATGTCGGACAAGCCCAAGGACGCCAAAGAGAAGAAGGCAGGCAAGAAGAAAACCGCCAGCGATCGCATCGAAGTGCGACAGTCTGGCGTGCATGGCAAGGGCGTATACGCGATTGGCGCCATTGGCGAGGGCGAGCGGGTGATCGAGTACAAGGGCGAGCACATCTCGTGGAAGGAGGCGCTCAACCGCCATCCGCACGATCCGACCGATCCCAATCACACGTTCTATTTCAGTCTGGAAGACGGCAACGTGATCGACGCCAAGTACGGCGGCAACCGGGCGCGCTGGATCAACCACGCCTGCGAACCGAACTGCGAGGCGCGCGAGAAGAAGGGACAGGTCTTTATCCACGCGCTGCGCGATATCGCCGCAGGTGAAGAGCTGTTCTATGACTACGGTCTGGTGATTGACGCGCGCTATACCAAGAAGCTGAAGAAGGAATACGAGTGCCGTTGCGGCAGCCCGAAGTGCCGCCACACCATGCTGGCCCCGAAGGACAAGAAGTAAGCGGGAATCAGCCCTGCGCCGTGCCCGGCGCTTCGCACGGAATCCGGATCACGAAGCGCATCGACGCACGGCGCTCCTGGATCTCGGGCGCCGCACCATCCTCGGCGCCTGCGATAGCGGGGGCAAAACTTGCCGATGCGGTGGGCTGAGGCGCGGGAGCGTCCTCGATACGGATCGTGCCCTGATGCAGCAACACGATCTCGTTGACGATGGCCAGGCCCAGGCCGGCGCCACTCGGTGCCGCTTGCGCCGGTTGCGTACCCGGCGTGTGATCGCCGCGGAAGAAGCGCTTGAACACTTCCTCGCGGCGCGCGGGGGCGATGCCGGGACCGTTGTCCTCCACCATCACCACGGCCATGCCGCGATGCCCCATCGTCTCGCCACCGGCGCGCACGGTGATGCGGCCGCCAGCCGGCACGTACTTCACGGCGTTATCCACGAGATTCGATAGCGCTTCGCGCATCAGCAGCCGATTGCCGCGCACCACGGCTGGCGCGCTGCCCGTGAACGTTGGGCCGGGCAGGACTTCGAAGCCGAGATCCACGCGCCGCGCCAGTGCCTGCGGCACCCATTCCGCCCCCACTTCGAACGCCAGTTCCGCCAGGTCGAAATGTTCGACGGGCCCGAGCCGCTCCAGCGACAGGCCCGGTTCGGCACGTGCCAGCGACAGCAACTGATTCGACAAGCGCACGGCCCGGTCCGATGCGGTCTGTACTTCACGCAACGCCTGGCGGGCCACCTCCAGCGTATCGGCTTCCATCGCCCGGTCGGCATGAAGCTTCACGGCGGTCAGCGGCGTGCGCAACTGGTGCGCGGCATCCGCGATGAACTTGCGCTGCGCATCGAGCGCATCGCGCAGTCGCGACAGCAGCGCATTGAGGCCCCGGATCAGCGGCTCCACCTCGGCCGGCACCTGGGTCTCGTCGAGCGGGGCCATCGACCTGGCCGTCTGGCGATTCAGCTTGTCGGTCAGGATCTGCAGCGGCACCAGCTCTTCCTTGAGCACGTGCGACAGGATCAGGCTACCCACCAGCAGCAACAGGATCAGCGGCACCGACACCGACAGCAGGATCTCGTTGGCCGCCGTTTCCCGCCGATCCAGCAACTCCGCCACTTCCACGACTATCGGCCCACGCGGCAGTTGCGGCTCCGCCGTCGTACCCAGTTCATCGTTGGCCGCGCTCGGCAGGCTGACCGGCAGCCGCACCGCACGCACCTGCTTGCCGCTGAACCACGCGTAGAACAGCCTCGCATCGTGCAGCGATGTCTGGCCCGTGCCATAGCCGAGCCAGGTGTCCATGCCACCGATCAGCCCGTCAGGCCCATGGATGCGCCAGTAGATGCGATCCGAGCCTTCGGCTTCGACCAGTGTCTGCGCAATCGTTGGAATGTCCTGTTCCAGCCGCGGGCCGGCAATGCGGATCTGCTGCGCGATGTTGTTGGCCACGCCATACAAGGCGCGGTCAAAAACCTGCGTGGTGTAGTGAGCGGCCAGCCAGTACGACAGCGATCCGCTGGTCAGCACCAGTGCGAACAGCGGCGTGGCCAGCGCGCGCAGCAGGTGAATCCGCAGACTCTGGTTCGACGTGCGGAGCATCGTGCTGCCGCGCCGGTTCTTCACCCGCGCGGTGGGTTCGCCTGGCTGAGCGGAGGAGGATTGCGAACGCGGCCACATGGCGATTCAGGACGTCGAAGGGTGCGCGGGCGAGCGCTCTGCAGGGCAGGGCTCAGTGTCCGGCACGGATCTGCAGCAGATAACCAAAGCCGCGCACGGTGACGATTTCCACGTCCGCATCTTCCAGCTTCTTGCGAACCCGGTGCACGTAGACCTCGATCGCCGTATCGCCAACCGTATCGCCGCCTTCACCGGCAGGGTGCGCAAACGTGGCGAGGTGATCCTGCAACTGTGCCTTGCTCACCACACGACCCTGGCGCTGCAGCAGCAACTCCAGCACCGCGAACTCGCGCGGCGACAACTCCAGCGGCCGGCCATCGACGAACATCCGCCGATCATTGCCCGACAGCCGCAGTCGACCCAGACGCACATCGCGCTCCGGCGCCGCCTCGCCATGCTGGCTGCGACGCAGCAGCACGCGCACGCGCGCTTCCAGCTCGGGCAGCGCGAAAGGCTTCACCAGATAGTCGTCCGCACCGGCATTGAGGCCGGAGAGCTTGTCTTCGAGCTCGTCCCGCGCGGTGAGAATGATCACCGGCGTGGTGCGGTTGCGCGCCCGATAGCGCGCAAGAAGCGTCATCCCATCGATACCGGGCAGGCCCAGATCCAGGATAACGAGGTCATGCTGCTCCTTGAGCAGATGGTCAGTGGCATAGACGCCGTCATGCACCACGCGAACCTGGTGCCCAGCCCGCGACAGGCCAGCCTCCACGCCGCTGGCGATTTGACGATCATCTTCGATCAGCAGGATACGCATGGCAGACCGTGACTTTGAGCGGTTGTAACAATGTCACGAATTGTACCGACAGTTTTGGGCGTTGCCTTTCAGTTGGCTGACGGGGGTGGGGGGGCGGGGATGGGGAGGGCAGTGAAGCTGGACGTGGTGAACTGCCTCTTTGGATCTAGGAACGGCGACTTAGTTGATCTGGTAACGATCTATCACATGGACGTCTTCGATGGGGCAGTCCGGATATGTCCAGACTTTTCTGCATTGGCGCGAACTTGTTGGACTAAGCCCGACGGGGCTAGCGCCTGCACCCCAATTTCAAGATCATCAAAAAAACCAACCCGTCGTATTACGAAGCCTCCTGCTCTGATGATGGTCGCAGCGAACTCATCGCATCTGCTCCAACAGTCCTTCGACGGGATTCCCTTCCCCAGCACGTTATACCAATCGGGTGATGAGTTCGTAGCAACCAGGAACGAGAAATTGGATTGGTAAAAAAATGAAATCATTTCTCGAATCTTTTCATACTGTATTCGAACGGCGAGCGAGTATTTCAAGCCGTTTTGCTTTTCCAGTAGTAGCTCGATTACATCATCTGGGTTTCCGCTGAGCATTCTCTGAATCTCAGGATCTCTAGTCGGTCGCTTGTATCTAGCGATGCGATCGTTTGGTCGCCAACTAGGATCGCCGCCCACTAACCAGAATCTCATATTGGGACTGAGATTTGAGATACATTTCCAGGCATCGTCAACGCACAGCGAAAAATGATGTAGTTTGTTGTCTCGAAAAGTGACATCCGACAACCATTCTACAAGTCCGATTGATAGGTCCGCATAGCCACCGCCCTTGATCGTGCGAAGGCCATGCTCCGAAAACGCATCGTCAAATGTTAATAATCGTGGATGTCGATCGGTATTTATTCTGCATTTCATTATTATTACTCATATCTTATGAACCTACCTTAATAATTAATTTTTTGGCCATCTTCGGTAGACGGAAATTTCTTATCCAAATCATCAAAAAATTCGGGCAGATCGACACGGTAAAAAAATTGCGTTTCTTCACGCACGCCTGATACTTCCCAGCCGTCTATCCCCTTCCCGATGTAGATGGTAGGGATTTGGATGCCCCGAAAGGCGAAGCAGAGTTCATGTCGCTTCCTATAGTTGAAGTTCTGATCTTCCTCGGCGTCGCTGAAATCCTCTCTGTCCCAGAATTTTTCAATGGAATGATGTATTGACCCTCCCCATTCAATGAATGGCGGTATATCTTCGTCCAGCAGATATTTCTTGTTTTCTCTAAGCCATGTCAGGGGTGCGCAAATATCCCAATTTACTGTCATTACCTCCACGGGTTCATGACGCGATGGCATCACTATTGCCAACTGCACCGACCCGAGTTGTGCATCCTCATTGAAACCAAGTTGCTTCGGGGATGCACCAAGGATGGCATCGAAATTCAAGCGTAGTTTATTTATCATTTTCCTTTCCTGGATTTTCCGTACTGTGATTTGCTGAGGTCCCCTCGACGAACGAATTCCCTCAGGACATCGGCCGAAGTTTCCTTGCCAGGGATGGGATAACCATGCCAGCCGCCGACATTGTCGGGTTGAAACTCATAAATTTTTCCATCCTTAATTCCATATCGTTGCTTTCCATCCTGGATCGAATTGTTCAAGACTTCCTGGGCAGTGCGGTCGTCCAGATCCATCGGTGTTCCCCAACCACCACGAGCGTGCTTTTCGGTAGGCGCATATCGAGGTGCATCTTGCCCCGATTTGCCCTCACTAAATATCGCCCCCAACCCCTCCACCACCTTCAGCGGAATATAGAGCGGGTTCTTGACCCGCTCTACCCCGTCTTCCAGCAGATCCCAAACCGGCTGGATCAGCACTTTGGCGCCGTTGGCGCCCGACTCGTCGGGCTGCCCCATGACCGTGGCTTCGCCCGGATCGGCGGGCCGGGCTGGGGTTTTGAAAGGATCGAGGGGCTGCCCTGTTTTTCCGCCGCCGCCAACTATGCCGCCGTTGTTCTGTGGATTCGGACGCGGCGCGAACTGATTGTTCTCCCCTTCGATCGTCGCCGCATTGGCCGCAGTGCCGGCGTCGATGTCGCCGACGCTGGCGATGCCCGCCACGAGGCTGCGCATCGCATCGAGGCGGGCTTGCTTCTGTTCGTTCGTCAGACCATCAGCGGGTGCCATCAGCGAGCCAACGACCGAGCTGGTCGCTGCGCCCATCGCGCCAGCACTGCATGACTGGCTTGCGGCTGCCGCGCCTGCGCAGCCGACGATGGCGTGCAGGGCGGCGCGTGCGGATTCGGCGCCCGGGGTGCCATCGCCGATGCCGGCGGCGATCTGTTTGACGCCGGTGGCGCCGAGTCCTTGCAGATAGCCGACCGCTGCGCCCTGCACGAACTGTGTGGTTGATCCGGTGACGTTGCCGCCTGCGGCAGCGGTGAGTGCCGTGGTGATGCGTCGATATGTGCCACCGGGGCCCCACTTGGCGGCGTCCTGGTATTGCTCGTCCAGATCGGCGCGGCGCGCGGGGTCGGTCTCGTTGTCGCGGGCGCGCTTGATGGCGTCGGCTTCTTTCGCCCGATTGTTCAAAAACGCCCCCGTCTCCCGCTGCAACGCGCCGACGATCTCGAAGCCGGCTTTGATCTCCTTCTCGTTGAAAATCGGATTGAGCGCATTGCTGCCGTCGACTTCGCTGGAGACATCGCGGTTCAGTTCGGCCAGCGTGTCGTCAGCCGATTTGCCCGTCAGCGCCTGCTGCGCCTCGGTATCGCGAATGGTGATGGCGGCGTCGCTGATGCCGCTGCGCGTGGTGCTGCTCGACTTGCCTTTGGCGCCGATGGCCACGGGTGGTGCGGCGCTGAATCCGCCCATCGATGGCAGGTTGCTGCCCGGCACCTTGTCGCCGCCCGTGGCGGCTTGCCCCTGCTGGTTCGTGCCGACTGTGTCGACGCCGCCTGCAGTGCTCCCCGCAGTGCTCCCATCGTCGCCGCCCGTTTGCTTGCTGCTCCCCTTCGACGCGAACCCGCCGCCGATGCTGACGCTGCTGGCCGTGTAGCTCGCCTTGTTGTCGATGTCGCTGGTGGTCAGCGTGCGGGTGTCGAGGCGGTTTAATTTTTCTTCCGCTGCCTTGCGCGTCGAGGTGATCACGCCGCCGTCGAGCGATGTGTTGCCCTTCACGCGGATGTCGAAGCCGCCGTCGCCCGCCTTCAGGCCCGATTGCTCGGTCACGCTGGCATAGCGGCTGTCGATCTTCTGCTGCCCGATGTTCGCGCTGCCGGAGAGGCCGCCACCCACCGTGACGCTGCCACCCGCGCTCTGGTCCTTGCTCTTGTAGTCGTGGATGTCCTGCAGGCTGCCGATCTGGAGATGGCCGCCGATGTCCGCATCGATCATCCGGCCGCGGGCCACGGCACCATTCAGCTCCGTATCGCCGCCCGATTCGATCTTGAGTGTCTGGCCGGCATCGACCCGCGAATGGGTCCACGTGCGATCAGTGCCTTCGCCCTTGCCGCGCGAGCCACTCGCGCTGGCCGTCACGCCGAACGATGTGCCGCCCTGGCCTGCCTGAAACCCGACCCCCATGCCGACGTTGGAACTCTTGCTCTGCCGGCGCATGTCCGATACGTTTTCTGCGCCCAGCAAGTGCACCTTGCCCTCGGCCTTCAAATGGAGGTCCTCTCCCGCGCGTACCTCTGCGCCGCGAATCGTCAGTTCCGAATCCTGGCCGTTGCCCGTCGCCATGATGCGCACGTTGCCGCCTGCCGCGACGGTCGAGCGCGCTGCCACATCCGCCCGATTGGTGGTGCGGCTCTGGTTCTGGCTGCTGCCCACCGTGATCGAGAGCCCAACACCGCCACCGCTGCTCGGATCGGCCATCACGGCATCGGCCGCATTCTTCGCTGCCAGTGCGGTCGTGGCGCCGGCCAGTGCCTGCATGCGGGTGTCCGAGGTATTGCCGCCTGCGCGCTTCATCTGCTGCGCGGTTTCGATGAGCGCGATGGCAGGAGCGGTCACCGCCATGGTCAGCCCCGATTGCCGGAAGCGGCTTTCCTCGGTGCTCTGGCTCGCCTCGCGCGCCTCCACGATCTCGCCCTTCCTGGCAAAGATGCCGATGTCGCCCTTGGGCGCCACCACATGGCTGCCTGTCTGCCGATAGGCGTCGCCGGCAATCAGCGTGACATCGCCTTGGGTCGCGCCAATGGTGGACGCCGCTGCCGAAGTCCGGGTGTTGCGTGCGTCGTTGCTCTGCTGCTGTGTGCCGATGGTGAACGCCGTGCCGCCGCTGTAGAGGAAGCCGCTCTTCTTCGTTTCCTTGAAGTGGCTCTCGGTGGTGGTGTTCTGCGCTGCCTCGATCGAGAGCGTGCCCCTGGCCACGACCCTGGTGCCGAGATCGGAGACGACATTGCTGCCTGTGATGTCGATGTTCTGACCCGCATGAAGCTCGACGGTGCTGCCGCTGAACGTGGTGGCCAGCGACGTTGTCTCGCGCAGGCTGTCGCGCGTGGTGGTGCGAGACGATCCGAGCAGACCGCTGCGCTGTT
This sequence comes from Cupriavidus sp. DL-D2, assembly GCF_039710735.1. Classification (NCBI taxonomy): domain Bacteria; kingdom Pseudomonadati; phylum Pseudomonadota; class Betaproteobacteria; order Burkholderiales; family Burkholderiaceae; genus Cupriavidus; species Cupriavidus sp. DL-D2. Next base: position 204,749 of record NZ_JBDKXK010000014.1, read on the forward strand.
GATCGCGGTCTTCGCTCCAGTTGCTGGTGTTCTCGCCAGCCGTGAGCGTGGTGTTGCGACCCGCCACCGCCAGCAGCGCGCCCGCATCGCTCGTCACCTGCGCGGCGCGCGCACGGAGGTCGCGTTCCGCCGAGAGGGTGACGTCGCCGTTCGTGCGGATCGATGTGCCGATCTCCTGCGTGCTGCCTTGACGCAGGGCGTTGCCCGCGTTGCGCACGTTGTCTTCCTGCACGCCAACGCGAACGGTGCCAAGCGTCAGGTCGCGGCCTGCTGCGATGACGGTCTTGCCTGCCTTGCCCGTGTTCGAGATCTGTGCACCGTCGAGCACCATGTCTCGGCCCGCCAGCGCCGTGAGCGTGGCACCTGGCTTGCTGACGTAGAGACCCGCCACACGATCCACGTTGGTACGGCTGAACGTGCTCTCGCCCGACTGTGTCTCGCTGCTGCGAGTGGTCGAGGCCAGCCGCAGGTCACGCGTGGCCACGACCCGCAAAGCAGAGCCTGCATCGATGGTTCCACCAATGCTCTCGATATCCTCACGCGCCCGCACGCCGACCGCATCGCCCGTGATGCGACCGCCGAGGTTGCGCACGTTCGCGGCATCGAGCCGGATGGCGCGGCGCCCGGCGATAGTGCCCGTATTGGACAGATCGCCACGCAGCGACAGGTCGACCACGTTGGCGGCGATGAGCGTGCCGTCGCCCCTGAGATCGCCCGGTTTCGTGCGGACGTAGACCTGCGGCACGAGTGCGGTGGCAGTGGTGCCATCGGGTAGCGTGACGCGTTGCTCGACGAGCCACACGATGTCGCTTGTGAGTTGTGCAATCTGCGCAGCGGTGAGCGCGACGCCGGGACGCAATTGCATGTCGCGCGCCACCGTGACGCCATTGGCGAGCAGCGCGCGATATTGCGCTTCGTCGCTGCGGTATCCGTCGAGGAAGCGTCGGCCGGTCAACTGCCCGATCTGTTCGCGCACGAGCTGCTGTTCGTAGAAGCCGTCGCCCAGACGTTTCTCGATCGTCGCGGGATCGATGCCGAGTTGATCGAGCATGGAGTCCGATGACAGCCATTGCCGATAGTCGGTGAATCGCGCATCGGTTTCGATCAGGTGGGTGCCGCTGCCTGGGCGGAACAGGCTGCCCGACGGAATCTCGGGGCGGAAGTCGATGGTGCGGACTGTTGACGGATCGTCGCTGCCCGTCGTGGCGATTTCGATAAGGCGCACACGGGTGTCGCCATTCGCACGGCGGCCCTCGATGCCGTTGCCGCTGTCCTCTCCCTGGTGGTTTGCACGTATGACCGCCAGGCCCAGGTCGAACCTGCGATACTCGTCGGCGGGCGTGTAAGCAATCTTTGGATCTCGCTCGCGAGTGGTGTAGCGCCGCACGCCGCCGCGCCATCGCCCATATGTGTACTGGCTGGTGCCAACGCGCTGAATCACCTCGTAACCCAGGGCATCGCGGTTCTCGATCTTGTCCGCCTCCCCAGTCAGCGCGCCGCCGGCCATGATCTGGCTGTAGGCGTTGAGCAGGTCCTCGCCATCGATATCGATCGACCCGCCCGCGCGAATGATGGCCGGTGTGCTCTGTGTCACGCGGTCGACAGAGCGCGTTTCGGTGAAGTCGTAGTCCGTGTAGTTCTGGATGGGCTGCCCGGCGATGGCGGAGTCGGCGTCGGCCTTGCCGCGATAGCGGCCTGCACGGCTCCATGATTCCCATTGCAGCGTGTCGAGGTCGTACTGGTTCGGATCGTTCTGCGGCTGGACAGTTTGTCTGCGGACGGAATCGCCCACCTGTACGCGCTCGGTACGGAAACTGTGGTCGGTGTTGCGCAGCGACTCCGTGGCGAGCGACATGTCACGGAGCGATTCGATCGTGGCGCTGGTATTGCTGAGGTAGTCGGCGCGGCCTGTGGCGTAGCCATATTCGTCGAGCGCGCCGCCGATGTTGAGCGTGCCCCCGCTGAAGATCAGCCCCTGGTCGCGATTGATGATCTCGCCTGCGCCGATATCGAGTTGCTCGCGCGCGGCGATGGTGGGGGTGCTGGCCTTGTCGTCGTCGACATGCTTGTTATTGAACAGCTGTCTCGCCTGGATGGCCAGTCGGTCACTGTAGAGCCGGGCTGAGCCGGAGTTGTATAGATAGTCGGACTCCACACGCGTGAAGCCGCCATCGATCAGGCCTTCATTGAAGAGTGTGTTGCGCGCCACGATGGTGGTCGTGCCACCCTGGATCACCCCGGCCAGCAGGTTGTCGATGTAAGTCGTACGCAACGCCAGTCCATGCGCCTGTACCGTGCCCTTGTTCCCTATCCAGTCGGTGTCGATGTCCGCGCGCCCATCGGCGATGATCGTGCCTGCGTTCTCGAGATAGCCAGCCGCGATTGAAAGGCTTCCGGCGCTGCCGATATGGCCGTCGAGGTCATTGGTCAGCCCCTGTCCCGAAGTATCGACATGCAGTGCCACGGATGCCTGCAGCAACCCAGCGTTGTTGTCGAGTGCGCCACTGCGGATATCGAGCACTCCATCGAGCGCGGCGATCCTGCCAGCGGTATTGCCGAGTTCTCCACTGCGCGTATCGATATCGACATCCGCGCCGAGCACCGAACCTTCCACGTTGTGCAGCGTCGATGCCGAGATGCCGAGTCGTCCCTTTGCGGCCTGTAGCGTGCCGCCTGCGTTGTCGACGGCATGTTGCGTGGCGATGTCGATGCTGCCGCGAGACGACGCGACGAAACCATCGTCACCGTTTGCAACGGTGCTGCCACGTAGCTCGACGTTGTCGGCCGCGTACAGGGCGCCGCCCCGGTTGTCGATGGCTTCACCGACGGTGACTGCCAGCGTGGCGCCGGCCATCATCGTGCCGGCATTGCGCACGGCCACCGCGGCAATGCGCGCATCGCTCATCGCTTGCAGGACACCGGTGTTCTCCAACCGGCCATCGCTGGTCACCGACAGTTCGCCCGCCTGTGCGCCGATATGCCCGACATTGCGCATGCCAACGCCGTGTTCCGTGCCGATCAGTGCGATCTTTCCCGCGTACATGCCGCCGAGCGCGCTGACATCGAGTGCGTAGGCCGGTGCCGAACCAGAACCGCTCGCCGGTGTGATCGAGGCCAACGTGGCATCGGCATCGTGTGCACCTGTCGCAACCTTCAAGTCCTCTGCCCAGATGCCGGCATTGACGCGCACCGCACGCGCAAGCAGTTCGGTGTAGCTCACGCGGCTCACGTCCATGCCGTGGCCCGTGATGTCGATGCCGCCTCCACGTACGCGATAGCCTTCCAGGTTCCCGCCGTTGACGATGGGCGTGCCGGTGGTCATCGTCACACGATTGGCGTTCAGGAAGCCGCAGCCATCGCACGTGATGCCTGCGGGGTTGGCGATCACCACCTGCGCCCGGTCACCGGCCACTTCCGTGTAGCCGCGCAACTGGCTGGGGTTGCTGCTGTTCACTTCGTTGAGAATCACGCGTGCCGTGCCGCCCGAGAGCCACGGATTGCCTTGCACCCATCCGCCTAGTTGCGTCTGCGCGTTCTGGCGGGCGTTGTTCAGGATGGCGCCCCGTTCCTGCACATCGAACTGGCTGTACGCGTTGCGCGACACGCCGGCCGCGCTCGGGGTCTGGATGTTGACCAGCGGCGTGCCATTGGGCGCGGTCAGGACCGTGGGCCGCTGCTGGCCCGGTGCGTTTGGGTCCGCGACGATCTGTGCGGTGGCAGTGGTGACCAGTGAGACCTGGCCGAGCACGAAGACGATGCGGTACAGACGCTTGTTCATTGACCCATTTCCGAGAAAGGAATGCGCGTGGCGGTTCAGTACGACCAGCTCACGTTGAAGCCCGCCGTCGTGCTGGCGGTGACGAAGCCACTTGGCTTGTAGAGGGGCTTGCCGATAAAGAGATCGGCATGGAGGCCGCGATACCCACCACGCATGCCCATCACGGCACCGGCCAGTTGCGTGCCCACGAGGTACGCCGCGCTGCGTCCATTGACCTGCCCGTAGTCCGCACCGGCATACAGTTCGAATCCACTCCCGGCCAGCGAGAGGGCCAGTTCGTTGCGCACGAACCATCCCCGGTCGCCGATCAGCGTGGATTCGCCATCGAAGCCGCGCACCGTGTAGCGGTTGCCGATGGAGAAGCGGTCCTGCGGCACCAGCGGCGTGAAGTTCCACTGGCCACGTACGGCGCCCGTGTAACGCAGGCGCTGTGCGGCCAGCACGAAGGGCACGGTCAGTTGTGCGTCGGCAAGCAGGATTTCCGGACGTGACGTGCCTTCATCGAACCGTTCCTCGGGGGCGCGCAGCGAGGCCATCGCACCGGTGCCGCGTCGATAGGCGAGGTTGGTGTCGAGCGATGCATGGCCGAGGAACTCGCGATGTACGAGGCCGAGTTCCCAGCCCGCCGTGCGGCGGCGCTGGTTCCGCACCTCGGTGTCGTCGATGTAGTTGCCGGAGCCACGCGCCCAGCCGCGCGCGTAGGCGGTGGTCTTGCGCGAGGCATCGCGATACAGCAGCCGAGACAGGCGGAGATCGGCGTTACGGCTTTCGCCGCTGTAGCGATAGTTCTGGCTGTAGCCGAATACGGTCTGGTGATACTGGTTGCCGCTGGCAGTGATGCCGAGCAGCCAGCGGTCATAGGGAACCGAATAATGGACCGTGTAGCCACGCGTGCCGTTGCTGCCTGCACCGCCGCCGCCCAGGTCGTGATTCAGGCTCGCGTAGAAGAGATCGTTCAGTGTCCACCAGTGATCGAACGACACCGTGACGTTGCCCTGGTACTTGCCGGTCTGCTTGCTGCCCGAGTCGTCCACTGTGGCGCTGATGCGGAACGGCATGCCTTGATGCCAGCGGATGACGAGATCGCTCTCCCCGGGCTGCGCGTCGGGGCCTTCGGCGGGCGTGATCTGGATATCGGCCTCGGCCGTGGGTACGCGCTTGAAGTTCTCCAGCGCCTGTTCGATATCGCGCAGGTTCAGGATGTCACCCGGATGCGCGGGCATTGCATTCCACAACGTCGCGCGCATGCTGGAATCGTCGCTGAAGCGGATGTCGCGGATGCGGCCGGGGATAACGGTCAGCGTCAGCGTGCCCGTCTTCAGATCCTGTGGCGCAGCCAGTACGCGCGTGGTGACGTAGCCCTTGCGGACGATGGCGTCCTGCACACGGGCCATGACGACGTTGATGCCTTGCGACCCCAGGCATCGGCCGATGGCGGGATCGTCGGAAACATCCGATGCGTTGGCCGCATTCGCAGCCCAGTGGAATCGCTCTGCCGCATCACCTGTCAGCGTGATGCGGTCGATCCGGAAGCAGGGCGATTCGTTTTCCGGAATTCGTTCGGAAGCGGCAACCGCAGGTGCTTCCAGTCTGGCGTCGGGTGAGACTTCCTCGCGCTCACGCAGGGCGCGCTCGCGCTCCTGCTGCCGCAGTTGTTCCTGGGTGTCGCGTTGGGGAAGGGTAGGCGCAGTCTGCGCCATGGCAAGCAGGGGCAGGGCGAGCAGAGTACCTATCGCCAAACGCCCTGCATTTTGTAGAAGATGTTTCCGACCGTTCCCGTTGTCCCGCACCGACTCGCTCCGAAAGAGGATCGGCGCGACATACAGGAATCAGTTCAGACCGTGGACGTTGCATCCACGGAATCGTCACACGCCGGATCAGGAGCGCGACGATATCGAGACAAGGGAACGGTGAAAATCGCAGCTTTACGAAAGTCGCGATTGTTGCAGATCGTCTACCGCACCAGCCCCGCAGCAGCCTTCTCGATGAACTGCGCAAGGTCGATGTCACGCTGCGTCAGGCCGTTGGCGTCGTGGGTGGACAGCGTGATGTCAACACGGTTGTACACGTTGAACCACTCGGGGTGGTGATCCACCTTGTCGGCGCGCAGGGCCACGCGGGTCATGAAGCCGAACGCGGCGTTGAAGTCCGCGAAGCTGAACGATTTCTGGATGGCGTCGCGGTCCTTGACCGGGGTCCAGCCGGGCAGGGTAGCGAGCAGAGGCTTGCGTGCCTCTTGGGAAAGGGGTGTCATGTCGGGCTCGATCAAAAGGATAAAAGACGATGGTACGGCGGTTCAGATGTCGTCGCTATCGGCCCAGCCTTCGCGGTTGCCCACCTGGATCACTTGATCGCCTTCTGCGATGTCACCGGCGCCCAGCGTCGGCAGCGCGCGCAGTTCGGCGTACAGCGATGTGAAATCCGGACGCGTGGCATCGAACAGTTGTTCGAAATCGTCGATCACGAAGTACGTCTTCTGGAACGTGTCGATGCGATAGCGCGTGCGCATGATGCGGTGCAGGTCGAAACCGATGCGGTTCGGGCTGGCGGAGTCGAGGCTGTAGATCGATTCGCCCTGGCTCGACAGAATGCCCGCGCCGAAAATGCGCAGACCGTCCCGCGTCTGGATCAGGCCGAATTCCACGGTGTACCAGTACAGGCGCGACAACATGTCGAGCGCACCCAGCCGCGCGGCCTTGAGGCCGCCCTTGCCGTAGGCTTCCATGTAGTCCGCGAACACCGGGTTGATCAGCAGCGGCACATGGCCGAACACGTCGTGAAAGCAATCCGGCTCCTGCAGGTAGTCGAGCTGCTCCGGCTTGCGCATCCACCAGCTTGCCGGAAAGCGGCGATTGGCCAGGTGATCGAAGAACACTTCATCCGGCACCAGTCCCGGCACTGCCACTACCTGCCAGCCCGTGGCGCGCATCAGCATCTCGTTCAACTGATCGAACTCGGGCACACGGTCGCGTTCCATGCCGAGTGTGGCCAGACCCTGCAGGAACTCGTCGCAGACACGGCCTTGCAGCATCGACGCCTGGCGGTCGTACAGCTTGCGCCAGATCGCATGGTCGGTCTCGGTATAGCGGTGGACCGGCTGGGCGATGGTGAAGTCGGCGCGCAGTTCCTGGCCGGACAGCAGGCCGGCTTCGAACTGTTCCTGGAGCTTCGCGGTCATCGTGCCGGCAAAGCTGGCTTCCGTTGCGGCTTCGGTCGTGGCGGCCGAAAGGTTCATGGGGTGTCTCCGATGCGGGTTTTACGCATAGTCTAGCCATGCAAGCGCGCGGACTGGCCGCAAAAGCAGTGATTTTTGCGATGTCGATGCATATAATCCGCACATCTTCGATTCGTCATGCGGAATTCCTGCGCGCCATGAGCCCCACCGACCTCGACCCCTACGACCTGGCGCTTCTCGCGGCGCTGCAGAGCGACGGACGCTCCACCCACCAGCAACTGGCCGAGCGCGTCCACCTTTCGCCCAGCCAGGTCGGGCGGCGGCTCGCGAAGCTGGAAGCCGATGGCGTGATCACCGGCTATCGGGTCAACCTGTCGCCACAGGCGCTGGGGCTGGGGGTGCTGGTCTTCATCAGTGTGAAGCTGGCCCACCATGGCGACACGATCATCGAGCGGTTCAAGGAGGAAATCCTGCTGCTTGAAGAAGTGCAGGAGTGCTACACCGTGGCCGGCGAGGCTGACTACCTGGTACGCGTGGTGGTGCCGGACCTGCCCACGCTGGCCGAATTCACGATGAAACGGCTCATGCGCGTGCCCGGTGTGGAAAGCGTGCGTTCGAATATCGTCCTGACGGCCCTCAAGCGTGAGGGGGCGTTGCCGCTGTCGCATCTGCGCTGACCCGGAATGTAGTTCTGCCGAAATGTGCCGAGGCTTGCGCTTGGCATCGGCGCGTGTCACCCTCGCCCGGAGCCAAAAATCCGGAGAAGTCAGCATGATCGGGAAGATCGCCACGGTGGCACGCGCCACCGCCGCAGGTCTGGTATTGAGTGCGCTGGCGTGGTCGCCGGCCGCCACGGCGGCGCAGGTCACGCGCTTTTCGCCCGAAGGGGTGAACCCGCAGGTCCGCCAGGTGGCGATCCGCTTTGACGAGCCAATGGTGCCGATGGGCGACCTCAAGGCCGCGCCGCCTGCTGCGGTCTCCTGCACGGGCGGCAGCGTGGGCGGCTCGGGCCGCTGGGTCAACGCCACCAACTGGGTCTACGACTTCGAACGCGACCTGCCACCCGGTGTGCGCTGCACGGTACGGATGAGCAGCGGACTCAAGAGCGTGGCCGGCAAGGACTTCGCCGGCAAGACCGAATACAAGTTCGAGACGGGCGGCCCGATTGTTGTATCGGCCCGCCCCTCGGGCGGTGAGGTCGAGGAAGACCAGGTCTTTGCGCTGCGCTTCAACGGTGCGGCCACTGCGGGCTCGATTCGCCAGCATGCGTGGTGCCAGGCCGAAGGTCTTGGAGAGCGCATCCCCGTGCGGCTGCTGACCGGCAAGGATCGCGACACCGTCATCGAGGCGCTGCACTGGAAGGAAGTGGCCAAGCGCGAGGGTGACGCTATCCACCTGCTGGCCTGCCAGCAGCGGCTGCCCGGCGGCGCGCGGATGCAACTGGTGCTCGACGCCGGCATTGCCACGCCATCGGGGCTGGCCACCACTGCGGCGCGTCGCTTCGACTTCACCGTGCGCGAACCTTTTACCGCGGGTTTCACCTGCGAGCGTGAACGTGCCGAGGCACCTTGCACACCGCTGCGGCCCATGACGGTCACGTTCTCGTCGCCGGTGCCACGCAAGCTGGCCGAAGGCATCGTGCTCAAAGGCCCATCGGGTCCGCAGAAGCCCGCTTTCGATCCGGACGAGGCTGCCGATGCACCCGTCTCGTCGGTGCAGTTCAAGGGGCCGTTCGCGGAGAAGGCCAGTCTGACGATTGAAGCGCCAAAGGATCTCAAGGACGAAAGCGGCCGCGCGCTCGCCAATGCCGACCTGTTCCCGATCAAGCTGACCACGGCCACGTTGCCGCCGCTGGCCAAGTTCGCCGCCGCACCGTTCGGCGTGGTGGAGCGCTTTGCCGATGTGCCGCGCGGCAAGTCGCCCAATGATTTTCCGCCGCTGCTGCCGGTGACGCTGCGCAACGTCGAGGCAGACCTGCCCACGTTGTCCGTGCGTGCCGAGGCTGGCACCGTGGCGCGGCTCAAGGTCGATGACGACGGCGCCATCCTGCGCTGGTTCGGCATGGTCAAGCGCATGCACGAGAACACCTGGACCAAGGAGCAGATCGCCGCGATCCGCACCGGCCAGGCGCCGTACAGCGTGCGCAGCCCGCGCGATGCACCGGCTGTGGAAACCCGTGCGGTGTCGCTGCTCAACGGCGTGACGGGCGCCAGGACACTCGCCATTCCCAAGTCGACCGACACCAACCCGCGCCCCTTCGAAGTGGTGGGCATTCCGTTGCCGGAGCCCGGCTTCCACGTCGTGGAAATCGCGTCGCCGATGCTGGGTGAAGCGCTGCTCGGCAAGAAGGCGCCGATGTACGTGCGGACCGCCGTGCTCGTGACCAACCTCGGCGTGCATTTCAAGCTCGCACGCGGTGAGGGTGAAGGTGACATGAGCGGCATGGCGTGGGTCACCACGCTTGACGATGGCAAGCCCGTGGCCAATGCCAGGCTTGCAGTGCGCAACTGCGATGGCGAACTGCTGGGCGAAGGTGTCAGCGATGCCACGGGCGTGGCGCGCTTTGCCAAGCTGCCGGATCGCCGTCACAAGGACTGCGCCAACGGCATGGATGGCTACTTCGTGTCCGCACGCATCGCCGCCGATCATCCGCAGGCGCGTGGCAAGGCCGACATGGCGTTTGTGATGTCCGACTGGACGCGCGGCATCGAGAACTGGCGCTTCAACGTGCCCACGGACCTGAGCACCAAGCAGACGGTTCGCGCGCACACCATCTTCGATCGCACGCTGGTGCGTGCTGGCGAGACGGTGTCGATGAAGCACCTGATCCGCAACGAGACCGCACAGGGCTTTACGTTGCCGAAGGACATGCCCGAGACGCTGGTGATCACGCATCAGGGCAGCGGCCAGAAGTACGAGATGCCGTTGGCGTGGCGCAATACCGCGACGGGCGGGCGTAGTGCAGAGAACACGTTCCAGGTGCCGCCATCGGCCAAGCTCGGCGTCTATGACGTGGCGCTGGTCTACACGAACAATCGCACGCTGGAGAGCGGCAGTTTCCGTGTGGAAGCGTTCCGCCTGCCGGTGATGTCGGGTTCGCTGTCGATCACCAAGGACCCGAAGATCAAGGGCAACGCACTGGTGGCGCCCACCGAGGTGCCGGTGGGCGTGGAGATCCACTACCTGAACGGTGGTGGTGCGGCGGGCCTGCCGGTGCGTGTCTCCGCACTGCTGCGCGGCAAGTCCGTGAACTTTGCGGACTACGACGAGTTCTCGTTCAACCCGCCGCGTGCGCAGCAGCAGTCGAGCAGCAGCGGCGGCGACGAGGAAGAAGACCAGGACAGCGAGAGTGCACGCGAGAGCGAGAAGCTCGTGGCGGACAAGCTGCCGATGACGCTCGACAAGGACGGCAACGGCAAGGTCACGATCAAGGATCTGCCGAAGGTGACCACGCCGGGCGACCTCGTGCTCGAAGCCGGCTTTGCCGATCCGAACGGCGAGATCCAGACGCTGCGCCAGAACGTCTCGCTGTGGCCCTCGGCCGTGGTGGTGGGCATTCGCGCGGCAAGCTGGGTATCGGTCAGCCAGAAGCTGGCGGTGCAGACGGTGGTGGTCGATACGCAAGGCAAGCCGATTGCGGACTCGCCCGTGCAGATCAAGGCGCGTGCCCGCATCACCACATCTGCGCGCAAGCGTGTAGTGGGCGGCTTCTACCGCTACGACAACCGTAGCGAGACGAAGGACCTCGGCGTGGTGTGCGAAGCGCGCACCGATGCGCAGGGCAGGGCGCGCTGCGAGGTGGCGCTCTCGCAGGCCGGCGAAGTCGAACTGATTGCCAATGCGCGCGATGCCGATGGCCGCATGGCGCAGGCGGCCACCACGGTGTGGGTGACGCGCCAGGGTGAACTCTGGTTCGGCGGTGAGAACCACGACCGCATGGATGTACTGCCCGAGAAGAAGAGCTATGCGCCCGGCGACACCGCCGTGTTCCAGGTGCGCATGCCGTTCCGCCGCGCGACGGCACTGGTGGCCATCGAGCGCGAAGGCATCCTGGAAACGCAGGTCGTCGAACTCAACGGCAGCGATCCGACGATCAAGCTCAAGGTGAAGCCGGAGTGGGGACCGAACGTGTATGTATCGGTCCTGAGCATTCGCGGACGCCTGCGTGAAGTGCCGTGGTACTCGTTCTTCTCGTGGGGCTGGCGCCAGCCCCTGGACTGGTGGCGTGCGTTCCGCAGCGAGGGCAAGGAGTACGTGGCGCCGTCGCCGCTGGTGGACCTGTCGAAGCCAGCGTTCCGCCTGGGCCTCGCGGAGATCCGCGTGGGCAGTGAAGCGTATCGCCTCGATGTTTCGGTGACGCCTGACAAGGCGACGTATCCGGTGCGCGGCAAGGCGCGCGTGGTGGTGCAGGTCAAGCTGCCCGATGGCAAGCCCGCAGCGAATGGCGAAGTGGCGCTGGCTGCCGTGGATCAGGCGCTGCTCGAACTGATGCCGAACGGTAGCTGGAACCTGCTCGATGCGATGGTGCAGCGGCGTAGCTATGGCGTGGAAACGTCCACGGCGCAGATGGAAATCATCGGACGACGCCACTATGGCCGCAAGGCGGTGCCGGCCGGTGGTGGCGGCGGCAAGAGTCCGACGCGCGAACTGTTCGACACGCTGCTGCTCTGGAATCCGCGCGTGCAGCTCGACGCGGAAGGCAAGGCCACGCTGGAGGTGCCGCTCAATGATTCGCTGACGAGCTTCCGCATCGTGGCCGTGGCGGACCTCGGCGTGAACCGCTTCGGCACGGGTAGTGCATCGATTGCCGCGACGCAGGACCTGCAGATGATTTCGGGCCTGCCGCTGCTGGTGCGCGAGGACGACAAGTACCGTGCGATGTTCACGCTGCGCAATACCACGCAGCGCGCGATGACGGTCGAGGCCACGGCCCGCGCGACGCTGGTCGATGCGCAGACGCTGCCTACGCAAACGGTGCAGATTCCTGCGGGCGAAGCGCGCGAAGTCAACTGGGATATCACCGCGCCTGCGCTGCTCGCGTACTCTCGCAGCGGCACGATCCTCTGGGAAGTTGCCGCTACCGAGAAGGGTGGCGGCGGTGCCACTGACAAGCTCAAGGTATCGCAGCAGATTGTGCCCGCCGTGCCGGTGACGGTGCAGCAGGCGATGCTCGCGCAGCTCACGCCGAACCTGTCCGTGCCGGTGCAGGCGCCTGCTGGCGCGTTGGCCGATCCATCGGGCCGGTTGCGTGGTGGCATGCAGGTCTCGCTGCAATCGTCGCTGGCAGGTGGCATGCCGGGCGTGCGCGAGTGGTTCCGCAACTATCCGTTCAGTTGCCTGGAGCAACGTACGTCAAAGTCCCTGGGTCTGGCCGATGCATCGGCATGGGATGCACTGATGGCGCAACTGCCGTCGTATCTCGACACTAACGGGCTGGCTTCCTACTTCCCGCTGCGCAGCGATGGGCAATCGGGCAGCGAGGTGCTGACCGCGTATCTGCTGACGATTGCCAACGAGGCGTCGCGTGCTGGCCTGCCAATGCGCATTCCCGATGCGCAGCGCGAGCAGATGGAGCGTGGACTGATCGCGTTCGTGGAAGGACGCATCACCCCGCCGCGCTGGGCGCCGGCTTCGGCATCGATGGATCTCGACGTGCGCAAGCTCGCCGCCATCGAAGCGTTGTCGCGTAGCGGCCGCGCACAGGCGCGCATGCTCGGCTCGATCCAGATCCTGCCTGACCAGTGGCCGACTGCGGCGCTGATCGACTGGCTCTCGATTCTCTCCCGCATGCAGGACGTTCCCGAGCGCGACAAGCGCATGGCCGATGCCACGCAACTGCTGCGTAGTCGCCTGACAGTGCAGGGCACGCGGCTGGTGTTCTCTACTGAACGCAGCGACAACTGGTGGTGGCTGATGCAGGGCGGCGATGTCAACGCGGCCAAGCTGCTGGCGCTGGCTTCCGAGCTGCCCACGTGGAAGGACGATGTACCGCAACTGGTGACGGGCCTGCTCGGCCGCCAGACGCGCGGTGCATGGATGACCACCACGGCCAATGCGTGGGGCGTGCTGGCGATCAAGCGTTACGCGCAGGTCTACGAGAAAACACCGGTGGCGGGCACGGCGCGCGCCACGCTCGGCGATGCCACGCGTACGTTCGACTGGAGCAAGGCGAAGCAGACCGAAGGCGTGGCCAGCGGCGCGGTGGATCTGCCGTGGCCGGCAACGTCCGCAGGCAACCCCGCACTCGGCGCGCTGCAGGTGGAGCAGCAGGGCACGGGCCGTCCGTGGGCCACGGTGCGCGCACTGGCGGCGGTGCCGCTGACCGAACCGGTCTCGGCGGGCTATCGTGTGCGCCGCACCGTGACACCGGTGGAGCAGGCGGTGGCGGGCAAGTGGTCGCGCGGCGATACATACCGCGTGAAGCTCGATATCGATGCACAGTCCGACATGACGTGGGTGGTGGTCAGCGATCCGGTGCCCACTGGCGCCACGATCCTCGGCAGCGGCCTGGGCCGTGATTCGGTGATTGCCACGCGCGACGAGAAGAAGGCATGGTCCGACTTCACCGAGCGCACCACCGAGGCGTATCGCGAATATTTCAGCTATGTGCCGAAGGGCGCGCTGCAGGTGGAGTACACGGTGCGGCTGAACAATGTTGGCGAGTTTGCATTGCCGCCATCGCGTGTGGAAGCCATGTACGCGCCCGATGTCTTTGGCGAAACGCCTAACCAGAAGGTCGTTGTAGGAGCTGGCAAGTGACCTTCATCACCATGCGGATGCCCCCGCGCGTGCGTGAATGGTGGTTGGTCGGCACGCTGGCCGGCATCACCTATGGACTGCTGTTGTTCCAGGTCTCGCTGGATCTGCCGGCTGGCGCGCCGTTGACGGGCAGGATTGCCTATCAGCCGCTATGGAAGGCAGCGATGGCGTTGCTGCTGGCGCGCGCGGCGTGGTTCCATCAGCCGAAGCAGGAGCGGCGCTGGCTCGTCACGGCGCTGCTGTTCTCCGCACTTGGCGATCTGCTGCTGGCGCTACCGGGGCTGCGGATTTCGTTCCTGGGCGGACTCGGCGCGTTCCTGCTGGCGCATATGGCTTACATGCGGATTTTCATTCCGCTGATCGAAGATCTGCGTCCGCATCGACTGGTCGGTTGCGGCATCGTGCTCGGTGCTGCGGGTGCGATGCTGGGCCGGTTCTGGCCGAACCTTGGCGAACTGAAAGTGGCCGTGAGCGCCTATATCGTGATCGTCGCGATCATGGCGTGTTCGGCACTGATGGCGAGATTGCCCACGCCGCTGGCTGCGATCGGTGCGCTGTTCTTTGTGGCGTCCGACGCAATGATCGGCATGGCGAAGTTCCTGTCGCCATTCGATACCTACCAGCTCGGCATCTGGTGGACCTATGCGATTGCGCAGGTGTTGCTGGTGGCGGGCCTGGTATCGGGACCGCGCGAACGCAGCGTCTGCAGCGAGTGTGGCGAGCAAAGATGACATGCTGAAGTTGCGCCTCTGCTCTCGTATCCGCCTTGTGGCTGCGGCCTGCCTGCTGATGTCGGCGGTTACGGCCCACGCCGTACCTGGTTTCCGCGAGGTACGCGACAACTGGCGCAGCGCCGATATCGTCGTGACCGATCGGCATGGAGAAACCGTGGCGCGTGTGCGCGATGATTTCAAGGCACGGCGCGGTGACTGGGTGGCGCTTGCCGATACCTCGCCAGCGCTGCGTACGGCCATCGTGATGTCCGAGGACCGGCGCTTCTACGCGCACAGCGGCGTGGACTGGCAGGGCGTGGCCGCTGCGGTGTGGGCCAATCTGTGGAACACGCGCACGCGTGGTGCGTCCACGCTGACGATGCAACTGGCGGGCCTGCTCGACGAGGATCTGCGCACGGGGCGGGGCCGCAGCGTCGGGCAGAAGGTGGGGCAGGTTGTCAGTGCAGCGTCGCTGGAACGCGGCTGGCGCAAGGATCAGATTCTTGAAGCCTATCTGAATCTCGTGCCGTTTCGCGGCGAACTCGTTGGCTTGTCGGCGATGTCGCAGACGCTGTTCGGCAAGGCGCCGAGCGGACTCGATGCGCGGGAGTCGGCGGTGGCCGTGGCGCTCGTGCGCAGCCCCAATGCTTCCGCACAACAGGTATCGAAGCGCGCGTGCGGCATCCTGCGCGAGATGAAGCAGCCGCGCGAGTGCGACGGACTCGAAGGCTTCACGGCGCTGATGCTCGCGAAAGCGGTTAGCCTGCCTGGCGACGGCATGGCGACGCGGCGTGGCAATCTTGCGCCGCACCTGGCGCGTGCCGTGATCGCGCAAACCCGTGCGATGACACCGGCAGGCAACCCACTGCCACCGCGCATCGCCACCACGCTCGATGCCAACTTGCAGCGCGTGGCCGTGAACAGTCTCGACCGACATCTGCGTGAACTGTCGGGCCGCAATGTCGAGGACGGTGCGGTAGTCGTCATCGACAACGTCAGTGGCGACGTGCTCGCTTACGTGGGATCGTCGGGCGCGCTGTCGGCGGCGGCGCAGGTCGATCACGCGGCGGCGCTGCGGCAGGCGGGTTCCACGTTGAAGCCGTTCCTCTATGCGCAGGCCATCGAGGAACGCAGGCTGACGGCGGCATCGTTGCTCGATGACCGGCCCGTCAATCTGCCCACAGGCGGTGGCCTCTACATTCCGCAGAACTACGATCATCGCTATGCGGGCTGGGTGAGCCTGCGCGCGGCGCTTGGTGCGTCATTGAACGTGCCGGCCGTGCGCACGCTCGTCATGGTCACGCCGCATCGCTTTCATCGCCGGCTTGTTGCGCTCGGTCTGCCGCTGACGCAGTCGGGCGATTACTACGGCTATAGCCTCGCGCTAGGTAGTGCCGATGTATCGCTGCTGTCGCTGACCAATGCCTATCGGAGCTTCGCGAATGCGGGGGCGTATTCGCCTGCGCGGATGACGTCCACTACGGTCGCTGCGCCGCGCACTGTGATGTCGCCAGCCTCGGCGTACGTGATTGGCGATGTGCTGTCGGATCGCCATGCGCGAGCGCGCACGTTCGGACTCGACAGTCCGCTGACCACGCGCTTCTGGACGGCGGTGAAGACCGGCACGAGCAAGGACATGCGCGACAACTGGGCGGTAGGCTGGTCGCAGCGCTACACCGTGGGCGTGTGGGTGGGCAATGCCAGCGGTGCGAGCATGCATGACGTGTCCGGTGTGTCGGGTGCGGCGCCGGTCTGGCACGAGGTCATGGAGGCCCTGCATGGCAGCACGCCGAGCCAGGCACCCACGATGCCTGCGGGCGTGGAGCGTGTGGCGCTGACGTTCGACGGCAATCTCGAACCGGCGCGCGAGGAAGTCTTCGTGACGGGGACGGCAGTCAGCCAGATCCGCGTGGGCTCCACGGGCAAGACGCAGAGCGCGCCAGCCATCGCAAGCCCCGCCGACGGCACGATCTTCGCGCTCGATCCGGATATTCCGCCTGCTGCGCAACGCGTCTGGTTCCATGCCGATGGTCTGACCGGTCAGACTGCGAATGCGGTGAGCTGGCGAATGGATGGCAAGCCCCTGGGCCGCGGCGGGCAGGTGGCATGGCTGCCGTGGCCGGGACGGCATCGTGTACAACTGGTGGATGCCGCAGGCAAGGTCGTTCATGACATCGGCATCGAGGTGCGCGGCGCCAGCGTGAAGGACGCTGGGCCGCAGAAGGTCTCTGCGCGGCGTTGAACCTGCCTGTCGCTGGTGTCGGCGACAATGCTCGCCTCCTGACGTGACCTGCAAGGCTTTCCGATGACCCATTCGTTCCAGCCGCTCGATGCCGCCGCCACGGCCGCCCGTCTGCCGTATCCCGAACTGGCGCAGGCCATCGCCGCCATGCTTGGCGAGTTGCGCGATGGCACGGCCATGGCGCCACCACGCATCGCGCTGCCCATTGGCGATGCACAGCACGGTGCTGGCACGCTGCTGGTGATGCCGGCGCGCAACCGCGACCTGGTGATGACCAAGAACATCACGGTGCATCCGGACAACCCTCGGCGCGGCCTTGCAACGATCCTCGGCGAAGTGCTCGTCGCCAATGCCCATACCGGCGAGCGCATCGCCATGCTCGACGGACCCACGGTCACGGGTCGCCGCACCGCTGCGGTGTCATTGCTGGCCGCGCAACAATTCGCTCCGGTGCCGGACGGCGAACTGTTGATCGTCGGCGCTGGGGTGCAGGCCGAGACGCACCTCGAAGCCTTCGTCGCCGGGCTGCAGGTGCGCAAGGTGTGGTTCCAGTCTCGGACACGGGCCAAAGCAGAGGCACTGGCCGACCATGCGCGCGAGCTAGGCGTGGAGGCGGAGGTGATCGACGAGGTGGCTGCAGTGCTGCCGCGCGTATCGATGGTGGTCACGGTGACATCGAGCCGTACCGCCGTGCTGCCCGATCTCGATAGCGGACTCTGGACGGACCGGCACTTCGTGGCGGGCGTCGGCGCTTTCCGCCCCGACATGTGCGAACTGCCCCCGCAGCTCTGCCATGCCGCCGCAGCCAGTGGCCGTCTGCTGGCCGACACCCTGTTCGGGATCGAGGACGAAGCCGGGGATCTGTTGCAGGCCGGTATCGACTGGAACGACGTGCAGCCCTTCCAGACTGCGATTCTGCAGGGCGAGGCGCTGCGGACGAAGGCCGGCAGCCCGCTGGTGTTCAAGAGCGTGGGCTATGCGCTGTGGGACCTCGCCGCGTGCGTGCTGGCCAGCGCCGTTGACTCGTCAAAATAGCCATGTTGTGGGTAATGTTTCTCAGTTTTGAAACAGAACCGTTGCGCTGACGCGTCGCTTTCTTTCGGAAAACTCCTAATTGGTCACCCGCTGTTTTGGGTTAACCCTGCCTTTAGGGCATTTCTTCTATGATCCCGTTCCGTGTTTGAAACAGGCTGCGCGGGCCGCGCAGGATAATGCGACCCAGCAGTGGTTGTATTCAAAGAGGATGGAGCAAGAGGAACAATGAAAAAGATCTATAAGAAGATGCTGGTGGCAGGCGCCGCCATGGCACTGGCTGGCGTCGCACAGGCCCAGTCCGCGGGCAGTAACATCGTCAGCTTCGGCTGGATGCGGGTGATGCCCCAGGGGCATTCCGAATTTCTGACCATCGATTCCGTCGCCGGTCGCCCGACGGGTGGTCTGCAGCGCCAGAACACCGGTGCCACGATCGATTCGGCCGATACGCTGGGCCTGACGATGTCGCATTTCTTCACCGACAACATCTCGGCCGAGTTTGTGCTGGGTGTGCCGCCGAAGCATGACGTGAGCGGTGACCGTGGCTACGAGAAGTACGGCAAGCTCGGCACGGTGCGCCAGTGGAGCCCGGCCATCGTGGCGAAGTGGCACTTCTTCGATGCCAAGACGAAATTCCGCCCGTACGTCGGTATCGGTGTGAACTACACGTGGTTCACGGGCGAGACCGTGACGAACCAGAGTTTTGTTCAGGGCGAATTCGGCCCGGGTTCGACGATGGCCGCCACGGCCAAGTCGTCCTGGAATCCGGTGTTCAACATCGGTGCCAGCTACGCTGTCACGGATAACTGGTTCGTGGGTCTGTCGGTGTCGTATGTGCCGATCTCCACGACGGCTAACTTCACGACCACGCTGGCCAACGGCGCCAAGGTCGAGTCGCACACGAAGATCAAGATCGACCCGATCGTGACCTTCCTGAACGTCGGCTACCGCTTCTGATCCCCTGCGGGGACCAGCAGTGAAGAAGGGCACCCCTCGGGGTGCCCTTTGTACGTTATGCGGCGCTCTTAACCGGATAGCCCGCACCTTCGATCGCCTGCTGCAGTGCCGATCGGTCTGCGGCGGACTCTACCTTGACCGCCTGCGTGGGCACATCGGCGCTGACCTGTGCAGCCGGGTCCACCGCGTGCACGGCCTTGGTGATGGCGCTCACGCAATGGCCGCAGGACATGCCTTCTACCTGGAACTGGATCATGGAAACTCCTTGAAATGGGGAGGAAAGAAACGATCTCGGACTGGAGTATGAACCTTCCCATCGTGGGAAGCGCAAGGGGAAGATAAGGGACAGCGCAACGCGGGCGTGCATTGCGTGAAAACCTTGACCTTCCAATGGTGGTAAGGTCCACAGTGCCTGTATTGCCGATGCCCTGAGTCCGCTTCCATGACCACGCCAGCTTCCTCGCTGAACCCCTCCGAATGGCGCCTTCCCGTGGAAGGCATGACTTGCGCGTCATGCGTGCGGCGCGTGGAAAACGCTTTGGCCAAGGTGCCGGGTGTGCGCGATGTGGCCGTGAACCTCGCCACGGAGCAGGCCACCCTCCAGGCCGACAACGGTGCGGTGCTGGCTGCGGCGGCGCAAGCCGTGAGCGCGGCGGGCTACGAAGTGCCGCATGACGAAATCGCACTCGATATCGCCGACATGACCTGCGCATCCTGCGTAGGCCGCGTAGAACGCGCGCTGCGCGCCTTGCCGGGGGTGGTCGATGCCCAGGTGAACCTGGCGACGGAACGCGCCACGGTGACCGTGCTGCGCGGTGCTGCCGATGCCGCGACGCTGGCCGAGGTCGTGACGCTCGCAGGTTATGGCGCCCAGCCCGTGGTGGAAACCATCGCAGCACCGGGTACGGCCACGCCGCGAGCCGACTTCTGGTCGGGCCCATGGCCGGTGGCGATCTCTGCCGCATTGTCGTTGCCGCTGGTGGCACCGATGGTGCTCGAATGGTTCGGCATCCACGCGATGCTGCCCGGTTGGTTCCAGTGGCTGCTGGCCACGCCGGTGCAGTTCGTGTTCGGCTGGCGCTTCTACAAGGCCGGCTACAAGGCGGTGCGCGCCGGGGCCGGCAACATGGATCTGCTCGTGGCGCTGGGTACATCGGCTGCCTATGGACTCTCCCTCTGGCAGATGTTCACGGCGGGCGACACCATGCCGCATCTCTATTTTGAGAGCGCGGCAGTGGTCATCACGCTGGTGCGGCTCGGCAAGTGGCTGGAGACGCGCGCCAAGCGCCAGACCGCCGAGGCAATCCGCGCGCTGGCCGCGTTGCGTCCCGATACCGCGCAGGTCCGCCGCAACGGTGTGGAGCAGACCGTGCCGCTGGCGCAGGTACGCGTGGGCGACGATATCGTGGTGCGGCCCGGTGAACGGATTCCCGTCGATGCGGAAGTGATCGAAGGCAGCAGCCACGTCGATGAATCGATGCTGACCGGCGAGCCGGTGCCGGTAGTACGCCAACGCGGTGATCGGCTCACAGGTGGCGCGATCAACCAGGATGGACTGCTGGTGGCGCGTACCGTGGCCGTGGGCGCGGAGACCGTACTCGCGAAGATCATCCGCATGGTGGAGCATGCGCAGGCCGCCAAGGCGCCGATCCAGCGACTCGTCGATCGCGTTAGCGCGGTCTTCGTGCCCGTGGTGCTTGGCATCGCCCTGGCCACGTTGCTCGGGTGGGGACTGGTGGCGCATGACTGGAGCACCGCGCTGCTCAACGCGGTGGCCGTGCTCGTCATCGCGTGCCCTTGCGCGCTGGGTCTGGCCACGCCAACCGCGATCATGGCGGGCACCGGCGCGGGTGCGCGCGCAGGCATTCTGATCAAGGATGCGGAGGCGCTGGAACTCGCGCATCGCGTGTCCGTGGTGGCCTTCGACAAGACGGGCACGCTGACCGTCGGCAAGCCCGAGGTTGTGGCGCTGCATGCTGTGGATGGCGATGACGCGGTCGTACTCGCGAAGCTCGCCGCGCTGCAGAGCGGTAGCGAACATCCGCTGGCGCGTGCGGTGATGGCGATGGCCAGTACGCGCGGCATTGCGGTGCCTGTTGCCACCGATGTGCACGCGTTGCCGGGACGTGGCATCGCAGGCGTGGTCGATGGACAAACACTTCAGCTCGGCAGCGAAGGGCTGCGTGTGTCGCTACACGCAGACGCGGGTGCGCTCGGTGCGCAAGCGGATCGATTGCGCGATCAAGGTCGCACGGTGTCGTGGCTGATCGACGTGGCGGCATCGCGCGTGCTCGGACTCGTGGCATTCGGCGATGCTGTAAAGCCCGGTGCTGCAGCGGCCATCGCACGATTGCGCGATGCAGGCATTCGCACCGTCATGCTCACGGGCGACAACGCCGGCGCTGCGGCGCGTGTGGGCGAGTTGCTCGGACTCGATGAAGTACAGGCCGAAGTGCTGCCGCAGGACAAGGCCGCGCGTGTGGCGGCACTCAAGCAAGGCGGCGCCGTGGTGGCGATGGTCGGTGACGGCATCAACGATGCCCCCGCGCTGGCCGCTGCCGATGTCGGTGTGGCAATGTCCACGGGCACCGATGTCGCGATGCATGCAGCCGGTATCACGGTGATGCGTGGCGACCCGTCGCTGGTGGCCGATGCACTGTCGCTTTCGCATCGCACCGTGCGCAAGATTCGTCAGAACCTGTTCTGGGCCTTCGTCTATAACGTGGTGGGCATTCCGCTGGCTGCGGCGGGGCTGCTGAATCCCGTGGTGGCAGGCGCGGCGATGGCGTTCTCAAGCGTCAGCGTGGTGGGCAATGCGCTGCTGCTGCGCCGCTGGCATCCGGAGATCGACAAGGAGACATCGCGATGAACATTGGAGAAGCCGCGCAGGCATCCGGCGTGTCGGCGAAGATGATCCGGCACTATGAGTCCATCGGCCTGGTCGATGCGCCGCCGCGTAGCGATGGCGGGTATCGCCGCTACGACGAACGCGCCGTGCACACCTTGCGCTTCGTGCGCCGCGCCCGTAATCTCGGCTTCTCGCTCGACGAGATCCGCGGACTGCTATCGCTCTGGCACGATCGCGGACGGGCCAGCGCCGATGTGAAAGCGCTGACGTTGAAGCACGTGGCGGATCTCGAAGTCAGGATCTCCGAGCTGGCTGCGATGCGGGATACGTTGAAGTCTTTGGCGGAAGCGTGTTCCGGTGATGACAGGCCGGATTGTCCGATTTTGTCGGATATGGAAAGGGCGGGGTGTCATGGGTAGGGAAGGTTGAGTATCTCTCGCTATTGGTTTTCTCCCCTCTCCCGCCTTGCGGGAGAGGGGCGGGGGAGAGGGCAAGCGGTTCAAATTTCGAGGTGGTAGGCAAGCAGAACCTCCAGCCCTCTCCCCCAACCCCTCTCCCACTGCGTGGGAGAGGGGCGCAAAACAAAAGATCAAAAAACAATTCGGGAGACCCACGCATGACCGCCACCCAATCCCGCCAACGCATGCGCGATGGCACCGAACTGTTAGTCCGTACATGGCTTCCCGCTACCGCAGAACCTCTCGGCACCGTCCTGCTCGTCCACGGCCTGGCCGAACACAGCGGGCGCTATGACCACGTTGCGGCTGCGTTATGCGAAAGGGGCTTGCGCGTACGTGCCTACGACCACCGTGGGCACGGTGCCAGTGGCGGTCCGCGCATGGTGGTCCCCGGCCCCACGGCCTACGTCGATGACCTGGCAGAAATCTACGATGCCGCCGAGCGCCAGTGGCATGAGCTGCCGATGGTGCTCGGCCACAGCATGGGTGGACTCGTCGCGGCGCAGTTCGCCACGGCGCGTGTGCGCCCGATTCGTGCGCTGATCTTCTCGTCACCCGCGCTCGCACTGAAGCTGTCAAACACGATGCTGACGCTGCAGCGCGTGCTGCTGGCACTGGCGCCGCGTATGCGCGTGCCGAATCCCATCGATGCACGCATGCTGTCGCATGACGCAGAAGTCGTCCGCGACTACCGTAACGATCCGCTTGTGCAGAGCACCATCAGCGCCAGTGTGCTCGAATCGTTCCTGCGCGGCATGGCGCAGGCGCAGGGCGATGCAGGGCGGCTCGAAGTCCCCACGCTGATGCTCGTCGGCGGCGCGGACACCCTTGTCGATCCGCAGGGCAGCCGCACGTTCTTCGACGGCATTCCGGAAGGGGTTGCGGAGATGCACTGGTTCGATACCGGCTACCACGAGATCTTCAACGAGACGCAGCCGTTGCGTGGCGAGGTATTCGCCGCATTGGACGAATGGCTGGGCCGCCACCTGGAGGTTCCGGTAAAGCCCTGACGCCCGCGCGGTGAAAGTCGTGCGATGATCTCCGGCATTCCGACAATGACAGCCACGGCCCTCAGGGCCTGCAAGGATGCAAGGGGACATGGAGACGTACGACTACATCATCGTGGGGGCCGGTTCCGCCGGCTGCGTGCTGGCCAACCGCCTGACGCAGGACCCCGGCGTGAAGGTGCTGCTGCTCGAAGCAGGCGGCAAGGATGACTATCACTGGATCCATATTCCGGTCGGCTATCTCTACTGCATCGGCAATCCACGTACAGACTGGCTGTATCGCACGGCGGAAGAGGCGGGCCTGAACGGCCGGTCGCTGGGCTATCCGCGCGGGCGTGTGCTGGGCGGCTCCTCGTCGATCAACGGCATGATCTACATGCGCGGCCAGCGCGAGGACTACGACGCATGGGCCAGCCTCACCGGCGATGACGGCTGGCGCTGGGAGAACGTGCTCCCGCTGTTCAAGCGCAGCGAGGATCATCATCGGGGGGCCAACGAATTCCATGGCGCGGGTGGTGAATGGCGCGTGGAGGGGCAACGGCTGCACTGGGACATCCTCGAACGATTCATCGATGCCGCCGAGCAGGCGGGCATTCCGCGCACCGACGATTTCAATCGCGGTGACAACTTCGGCGTGGGCTATTTCGAGGTGAACCAGCGTCGCGGCATCCGCTGGAACACGGCCAAGGCATTCCTGCGCAAGGCATCCGAGCGGCCCAACCTGACCATCGTGACCGGCGCGCAGGTCAGTGCGCTGACGTTCGATACACCCGATGGCCGTCGTTGCACAGGCGTTCAATACCTGGGCGGTGGCAAGCCGGCGGAGGCGCAAGCGACCGAGGAAGTGATCCTGGCCGCTGGGGCCGTGAATTCGCCGCAACTGCTGGAGTTGTCCGGCATCGGCCAGCCGGAGCGCCTGCAGGCGCTGGGCATCCGCGTGCGCCATGCCTTGCCGGGCGTGGGCGAGAACCTGCAGGATCACCTGCAACTGCGCACGGTCATCAAGGTGGATGGCGTGCGCACGCTCAACACGCAGGCGTCGAAGTGGTGGGGCAAGCTCGGCATCGGCCTGCAATATGCCTTCAACCAGAGCGGGCCGATGAGCATGGCGCCGTCGCAATTGGGCGCGTTCGCGCGCAGCGACGACAGCCAGGCGCGCGCCAATGTGGAGTACCACGTGCAGCCGCTGTCGCTCGACAAGTTCGGTGATCCGCTGCATGCCTTCAACGCCTTCACCGCGAGCGTGTGTAACCTGCGTCCCACGTCGCGCGGTAGCGTGCATATCGAGGACGCCGATTTCCGGCGCGCACCGCGCATCGCACCCAACTATCTCTCCACCGACGAAGATCGCAAGGTGGCGGCCGATTCGATCCGGCTCACGCGCCGCATCGTGGCATCGCCCGCGCTGGCGCCTTACAAGCCGCAGGAGTGGCTGCCCGGTCCCGCGTTCCAGACCGACGAGCAACTGGCCGAAGCCGCTGGCGCCATCGGCACGACGATCTTCCATCCAGTGGGTACGTGCCGCATGGGCGCCGCTGACGATCCCGCCGCCGTGGTGGATAACCGGCTCCGCGTGCGCGGTATTGCGGGGCTGCGCGTGGTCGATGCCTCCGTCATGCCGCTCATCACATCGGGCAACACCAACTCCCCGACGATCATGATCGCGGAGCGTGCCAGCGAGATGATTCGCGCGGATCGCAAGGCGCGTGCGAGCGGCGCAGCAATTTCGCCGGAAATCGTCACCCCGGTTTCGGCGTAGCCGCCCTATAAGGGTCTTCCACGATACACGGCGTCGTATGGGCGGCAGCCCCGCATGCGGCGTCGGTACAGGGCCGCACGTCGCCTATGCGCCACGTGGCGAATGTATTACGCCTAGTGCAAACCCCGATGTTTTGCGACGCAGCAGGCGCACACAATAGTTGCCGGTATACGGTGCCTGAGTCTTCACTTGGCGCATCGTTATCTACGGCAGCCGCGCCGTTCATCACAACCACTACAACGCGGCAAATATGGCGACAGCGCCGGAGTTCGAACCATTGTCAGTTGCCGGGCACAACCCGGCATCGCAGCAAGAGGGCGGGCAGGAGACTATGACTCAGGAAATCATCCTGGAAACAAAGAACCTCACGAAGGAATTCAAGGGGTTCACCGCAGTGAGCGACGTCAATCTGCGCGTACGTCGCGGCTCGATCCATGCATTGATCGGGCCGAACGGCGCGGGCAAGACCACCTGCTTCAACCTGCTCACCAAGTTCCTGGAGCCCACCACGGGCACCATTCTTTTCAACGGTATCGACATCACGCGCGAGAAGCCCGCACAGATTGCGCGGCGCGGCGTGATTCGCTCGTTCCAGATTTCCGCCGTGTTCCCGCACCTGACCGTGCGCGAGAACGTGCGCATCGGGTTGCAGCGTCAACTCGGCACCGCGTTCCAGTTCTGGCGCAGCGAGCGCTCGCTCGACGTGCTGGATGCGCGTGCGATGGACTTGCTCGATCAGGTCGGTCTCACCGAATTCGCG